>CAIYOW010000028.1 GCA_903927955.1 uncultured Methylococcaceae bacterium
CTGATGTTACGAAGCCTGTTGATCGCGGGCATGGCCTGTTCCTACAGCACTTGCCTTTGTGCAACATCAGCCACTGGGCAGAAGCATAACATAGTGGGGATACCAATGGCTATGGCAGGCTCAACCAGTGCTGTCCGGCATAAAAAAAGCAGCCTTAAGCTGCTTTTTTTTATGCCGTAACCGAAAAACTTACAGTTTTTCTTTGATACGTGCGGCCTTACCGGTCAAGTTGCGCAGGTAATACAATTTGGCGCGACGGACGGCACCACGGCGTTTGACTACAATTTCGCTGATCATCGGGCTGTGTGTTTGGAACACACGTTCCACACCCGTGCCATGGGAAATTTTTCTGACTGTGAACGCAGAATTTAAGCCACGGTTACGAATGGCGATCACGATGCCTTCAAAAGCCTGGATCCTTTCGCGTTCGCCTTCTTTTACCCTAACTTGCACAACCACAGTATCGCCTGGGTTAAACTTAGGAATTTGCTTCAGTTGAAGTGCTTCCAATTCATCAATTATATTACTCATCACTACACCCTTTAACATCAAGTTCATTTTTAAATTGTTGCAGCAGATTTTCTTGTTCTGCATCCAATTGTTTATTTTTTAACAAATCTGGTCTTTTTTGCCAGGTTCTTCCCAGTGCCTGTTTTAATCGCCAACGGGTTATGTCGGCATGGTTGCCACCAGTCAGCACCTTGGGCACTGCCCCCCCTGCCAAGTGTTCCGGACGGGTAAAATGCGGGTATTCCAACAAGCCTTCGTTGTACGAATCTTGGTTTGCTGACTGGTCATCACCCAATACATTGGGCAGCAGGCGGGTGATGCCATCCATAACCACCAGTGCCGCCAATTCGCCGCCACTAATGACATAATCGCCGATTGACCACTCTTCGTCGCAATCCCATTGGATAAAGCGCTCATCAACACCTTCGTACCGCCCCGCCACCAAAACCAATTGCGAAAGCTGCGCCGCCTCACTGAATAAGGCTTGATTGACAGGCTTGCCTTGGGGACTTAAATAAACGACTTTTACGCCACCCCTTTTTGCGTCATCGGTATTGACGCATTCCGTGCCGCTTTGTTTGGCATCCATCAACGCATCATGCAGCGGTTGGTATTTCATCACCATGCCCGGACCACCTCCATAAGGGCGATCATCCACCGTCCTATGCCGGTCTTGGGTGTAATCGCGGGGATTCCATACCGACAATTGCACCAAACCCCGTTCCAGCGCTTTACCCGTCACGCCGTAAGCAACGGCTGCCTTGACCATTTCAGGAAATAACGTGACTACATCAAAGCGCATACGAGCCAATCAAAATTCTGGGTCCCAATCGACTATCATTGTGCCGACCGCAAGATCAATGCTTAGTATAGTCTGGCCTTGCAAAAAGGGAATGGCACGCTCCCGATCGCCGCTTACAATCACCACATCGTTGGCGCCGGTTTCCAACAAGTCTTCAACAACACCTAGCTTAACGCCTTGGCTAGTCTGGACATTTAGGCCAATCAAATCAGACCAATAATATTCACCTTGCGCTGGTTTGGGCAATTGCTCCTGACGGATAAAAATGTCCCAGCCTACCAAGGCTTCTGCTTCCGTCCTGCTGTTTATGCCTTTTAACAAAGCTATCAGCACTTTTCCTTGCAATGCCCCGTCAAGCACTTCAACCGACTGGCTACCATCAGCTTTACACAACAACCACGGTGAATAACGGATGATGTCTTCGCGGATATCGGTAAAAGAGTAGACTTTAATCCAGCCTTTGATGCCGAACACACCGGAAATTTTTCCGGCTTTGATAAGCCCTTGTGTTGGCAAAACAGCTTAAGCGGCTGCCTTTAAGGAATCTTTGATCAATTTGGCGACGCGTTCGGAAGGTTGGGCACCTTGCGATTGCCAGTACTGGATGCGCTCGTTGTCCAAACGCAAGCGTTCTTCGTTGCCACGCGCCAGTGGGTTAAAAAATCCTACGCGTTCGATATAGCGGCCATCACGGCTGCTGCGGCTGTCAGTGACAACAACTTGGTAAAAAGGGCGATTTTTTGCACCACCTCTGGAAAGACGAATGGTTACCATCTATGATCCTCAAAAACTTTCAATAATTATTAATCCGCCTATTCTACGCGAAATTTCTGATATGTGAAGAAATATTGCATAAAAAACCTGCTGTAGGGCATTAGGCTCAAATGCACAAAACCCCGCTAAGCCTTGTGGCTTGCGGGGTCTTGATAACCAGCCCGCGCCTGCGCCTGGGGCAGGCTTAAGCCTTACAGGCTGTAGTACATATCGTATTCAACCGGATGGGTGCTCATACGCAGACGGGTCACTTCTTCCATTTTGAGGGCAATATAGCCATCAATCACGTCATCAGTGAACACGCCGCCACGGGTCAAGAAGTCACGGTCTTTATCCAAAGCTTCCAGAGCTTGGTCAAGAGCGTGGCAGACTTGTGGAATGGCTTTTTCTTCTTCTGGCGGCAAATCATACAAATCTTTGTCCATCGCTTCGCCTGGATGGATTTTGTTTTGGATGCCGTCCAAACCGGCCATTAACATGGCTGAGAAGGCCAAGTAAGGGTTGGCGGTTGAATCCGGGAAACGCACTTCAATACGACGGCCTTTAGGGTTGTTGACAAAAGGAATACGGATTGAAGCGGAACGGTTACGCGCGGAATAAGCCAACATAACAGGGGCTTCGAAGCCGGGCACCAGACGTTTGTAGCTGTTGGTCGAAGCATTGGTGAAGGCGTTGATGGCTTTGGCGTGCTTGATGATACCACCGATATAGTACAAAGCCGTTTCGGACAAGCCGCCGTACAGGTCGCCGGTGAACAGGTTGGCGCCGTCTTTAGCCAATGATTGGTGTACGTGCATACCGCTGCCGTTGTCGCCAACCATCGGTTTTGGCATAAAAGTGGCGGTTTTGCCATAAGCATGGGCAATGTTGGCGACTACATACTTAAGTGTCAACACTTCGTCAGCTTTTTTTACCAAGGTGTTGAACCTAACGCCAATTTCACACTGACCGGCAGTCGCCACTTCATGGTGGTGGACTTCGGTTTGCATGCCCATTTGTTCCAGTGTCAAGCACATGGCGGAACGCATGTCTTGCAGTGAATCAACCGGCGGTACGGGGAAGTAGCCGCCTTTTACGCCAGGACGGTGACCAATGTTGCCGTCTTCATAGACTTTTTCTGAGTTCCAGCCCGCTTCTTCAGAATCTATTTTATAGAAGCTGCCGCTCATATCGACACCCCAACGGATGTCGTCAAAAATGAAAAATTCGTTTTCTGGGCCAAAAAATGCAGTGTCGGCAAGGCCGGTTGATTGCAGGTAGGCTTCGGCACGTTTTGCCAAGGAACGCGGGTCACGCTCGTAGCCTTGCATGTTTTTGGGTTCGATGATGTCGCAGCGGATAATCAGGGTGTTTTCATCATAGAAAGGGTCCATGACGGCGGTGTCTGGATCAGGCATCAAGATCATGTCGGATTCGTTGATGTGCTTCCAACCGGCAATTGAAGAACCGTCAAACATGTTGCCTTCTTCAAAGGTGTCTTCATCAATGGTGTGGGCGGGAAAAGTGACGTGCTGCTCTTTGCCACGGGTATCGCAAAAACGGAAATCGACGAATTTTACATCGTTTTCTTCAATCATTCTTAGTACGTTTTCAACTGACATTGTTATTATCTCCTGTTTTTTTAAAAGTCAATGTTATGTCCAACACCCGTAACGATACATTTTTTTGTGGCGTTAGCCAATAAAAAATCTTCGCCGCACCTGGTATATTTTTAAGCCATTGCCGTGCCACAAAGAACATTGGGGGTAAAATAGCCTAACCCTCGAACCCTCTAAATTTAGGCGGACATCGAGCCAAGCGGACTTAGACCACGCCTGTTAAGGCATCTGGCACGTTGCCGATACGCAACAGCGCTTGCACCCATTTAAGCAGGTATCCCCATAAAATGCACCATACCAGTGCAGACCAACATTGCCGCACAGCCACAATAAAATAACAAACTATTGTTTTATATTGTTTTTAATAATTGGTACAATTTATGCATACTCAGTTGTAGTTGTTTTTAAAGCCATCTGGCACATTTTTTACATGGTTGTATTTTAACAACACACACTATTCAATCCTAAGCAAGGGGAACCTGAAAATGAAAATTAACGCAACACGCAAAAGCCATCTTTTAAAAGTGGCCGTCGGAAGCATCCTATTTACAGGTATGGCAACTAACGCCAGTGCAGACGGTTTTTTCAAACAAGCTGAAAATGTGTTTGACCATTATGGCGTTGTAGTCGGCGGCTGGGCCAATGCCGGTATCACTTACAACGGCAACCAACCCTCAAACAATTTTAACGGGCCGGTGACTTTTGGTGACCGTTCCAGTGAGTTTCAGGTCAACCAGTTAAACTTGTATGTGCAAAAAGCGGTTGCTACTGAGGGCAAAGCATGGGATTTCGGCGGTCGCTTTGACTTTATGTACGGCTCTGACTCCATTTTCACCCAAGCTTATGGTGTACCTTCTTACGATGTCAACACTGGCGCTTCCATGCAACGCAACAACTGGGACTTAAACTTCCTGGGCAGTGGTAGCAACCGTTTTTACGATATTGCTTTGCCGCAAGCGTATTTAGAAACCTACGTGCCAATTGGCACGGGCTTAAACCTAAAAGTGGGCCATTTTTATACACCCATCGGTTATGAATCTGTACCCGCGCCGGACAACTTCTTCTACACCCATGCTTATACCATGCAATACGGTGAGCCTTTCACACACACCGGTATCTTAGGTAACTATAATATCAATAGTAACTGGGCTGCAATGGGCGGCTTGTTGACCGGCAGCGGCACGGGTGGCTGGGATGGTGGTTTTGACAGACAAATGGGCAACTGGTCCGGGATAATGGGTGCCACTTACACCACTACCGATAAAGCGACCTCTCTGAATATCGCCGGCACCTACGGCGACAGCACCGAATCCAGCAAATACACCAAGCCATCTCCTTGGGCAATGTATAGTATTGTATTAAAACACAATATCGGCACAAAAACCCATTTGATCTTACAACATGACCATGGTTTTGCTGACAATGCATTAGTCGCTGCTGGCGTTAGGGATGCTGAATGGTATGGCATCAACTCACATTTGTACTATGATGTCAATGATAAACTGACCGCCGGTATCCGTGCCGAGTGGTTCCGCGACCAAAATGGCTTAAGGGTATGTTCACCAGGTCGCGTGGGCGCCGCCGCTGATAATTCAGGCGGCAACTATGCCACTAACAACACTTTTGGTGCCACATGCGGTTCAGGCGCAACCTATTATGAATTTACCGCTGGGATAACTTGGAAACCATTGCCTTGGCTAAGACTGCGCCCTAACGTCCGCTACGATATCGTTGGCGATGCCCATGGATACTCACCTTTTGTCATCCATGGCAACTCTACTGCGACAGGCGCCAGCACAGTTAACGATCAAATCACCTTCTCAAACGATTTCACGGTAACTTTCTAAGCCATCCATCACAAGCCAAGGATTTCCCCTTGGCTTGCACAAACCAAAAATGCGCCTCTCTAACACGGGCGCATTTTTTTTGCCCGCCGCCCAGTACTAAGCATCGCATCTGAATGCCTTGGCTATCACCATGCCATTAAACGCCCCAACACCCTGCAACTGCACGACAACCACATGCGTAGCCGCAAGCTCATGCGCCTTGATTAACACTGCATGATGGGCTATCACCCGACAATCTGTGTTTTTTCCGTAGCCAGAATCTGCCTGTATATCGGCAACAAATTTGCAAGTCACCACCTCGTGCGCGTCGGCAATGACAGGCTGAGCGTTGGCTGAAAATGGCAGCCAGCAAGCCAGTACACAAAGCCAGGTAAATCCGCACCCAGCTAATTTTTTCCTCTTGATAGCAATCATAACCTCACCTCACAAACAATAAGCCAAAAAACACCGCTAGCATAATAATTTGTTTCGATTCGAAAGTAAATATAAATGCACCATAACAGAGCGACAATGGCACTATCAATTCACTATTGGTGCGGGCAAAAACAAACCAAGCCGCTTTTATGGGGTCAGTGAAAGCTAATAGGCGCTGAATAAATATTGGCACACTCCATGCTTGATTTTTCTTTGAGTCATTAATTCACCAAAGAGGAACCAATGAAACTAATAACCGCAATTATTAAACCCTTTAAGCTGGATGATGTCCGTGAGGCACTTTCAGAAGTGGGCGTATCGGGCGTGACCGTCACCGAAGTGAAAGGCTTCGGTCGCC
The DNA here is from genome assembly GCA_903927955.1 of uncultured Methylococcaceae bacterium. Lineage (GTDB taxonomy): Bacteria > Pseudomonadota > Gammaproteobacteria > Methylococcales > Methylomonadaceae > Methylovulum. The sequence continues at coordinate 6,304 of CAIYOW010000028.1, forward strand.
AGAAAGGCCATACTGAGCTTTACCGTGGCGCCGAATACGTGGTCGACTTTTTACCGAAAGCCAAAATTGAGGTGGCGGTTGGCGAAGCTTTGGTTGACCAGGCTGTTGAGGCCATTACCAAAGCAGCCAATACGGGTAAGATCGGTGACGGAAAAATATTCGTCACTACGTTGGAACAGGTCGTGCGTATCCGTACCGGCGAAACCGGCGACGAAGCGCTGTAATCATTCAGGGGGACTTCATGAAACAACTTATAACTATTTTCGCACTGACTACCTTATTGTGTTTTTCCGGTGTTTCGTCGGCTGAAGAAACAGTCACTACAGTGACAGAAACAGTTACTGCCGTAACCGCACCTGCGGCGGAAGCGCCTGCCGCTGCCCCCGTCATGACTATGAACAAAGGTGACATGGCTTGGATGATCGTCGCCACTGTTCTGGTCATCCTGATGGTAATTCCTGGCTTGGCACTGTTTTACGGCGGCATGGTGCGCAGCAAAAACATGCTGTCCATTTTAATGCAAGTGTTTGTCATCTTCTCAATGATGGCGGTGCTATGGGCGGTTTATGGTTATAGCGTGGCATTTACTGAAGGCACGCCATTCTTTGGTGGTTTCAGCAAGCTGTTCTTGGCGGGCATTACGCCTGATTCGCTTGCCACCACGTTCAGCAAAGGCGCTTATATACCCGAATACATGTATGTGGCTTTCCAATTGACCTTTGCCGCCATTACACCAGCATTAATCATTGGTTCTTTTGCGGAACGGGTCAAATTCTCAGCCATTCTATTGTTTATGCTGATTTGGTTCACTTTTGCTTACTTGCCTATGGCGCACATGGTCTGGTACTGGGCCGGCCCTGACGCTTACACCGATGCGGCGGCTGGCGAAAAAGCCTTGGCTACGGCTGGCTTCTTGTTCCAAAAAGGCGCGTTGGATTTTGCCGGTGGGACAGTGGTACATATCAACGCCGGTATTGCCGGTTTGATTGGCTGTTTGATGGTTGGTAAACGTATTGGCTTCAACAAAGAATCGTTGGCACCACACAGCGTCACCATGACCATGATCGGTGCGTCTTTGCTATGGGTGGGCTGGTTCGGCTTTAATGTTGGCTCCAATTTGGAAGCCAACGGCTTGGCGGCATTGGTTTTCGTCAACACTTTATTGGCTAGTGCTGCGGCAACCTTATCTTGGATGGGTGCCGAATGGCTGATACGCGGCAAACCTAGTATGTTGGGCGCTGCTTCTGGTGCCATTGCTGGTTTGGTTGCCATTACCCCTGCTTGCGGTTGGGCCGGCCCTATGGGTTCTATTTTCTTAGGCTTAGTGGTCGGCGCGGTGTGTTTCTGGTCGGTGACTGGCCTGAAAAGCCTGTTGGGTTACGATGACTCTTTGGATGCTTTTGGCGTGCATGGTGTAGGCGGTATTATCGGTGCGTTGGGCACTGCAGTGGTTGCCAACCCTGCCTTGGGCGGCACCGGTGTTTGGGATTATGTGACCAACAGCGTGGCTGAATATAACTTTGTCGCCCAATTGACTAGCCAAGCATGGGGGGTAGCGGTGGCTCTAGTTTGGTCGGGGCTGATTTCATTCATTGCCTTTAAACTGGTCGATATGCTGATTGGGCTGCGTGTGCCTGAAGATGCTGAACGCGAAGGTTTGGATATTGCCGAGCATGGCGAATCGGCTTACCATTATTGATTGGGGCTAATTATTGGGCTTAGCGCAATGCAAGGCTTTGTTGCTACTTCGTAGCGCTTTCACATAGGGTCGGTAACGACTGCCAAAAGCACGGGAAAGCCATTCCGCCTGCTCTTATTGTGACACCTCACTAAAAAACGGATGCCTTGCGCATCCGTTTTTCTTTCTGCCCTGCTTACGGAAAGCCGATAGGGTGGCCTGTAAGGAAATGCATTATAATTGAACCATTTCAATCTTATTAATGGATGCCCATGTTACATAAACCCGCCAACACTAGCGTTGAGATTAATCAATTGATGCAAACGCGTTGGAGTCCACGCGCTTTTGACCCTGATAAAGCGATTGATCAGGATGATCTGACTGCGTTGCTGGAAGCCGCCCGCTGGACACCTTCGTGTTTTAATGACCAGCCTTGGCGTTTTGTGGTCTGCGCCAAAGAGACTGATACTTTAAATTGGCAGCAAGCGTTTTCTATCCTTGCAGAAAAAAATCAGCAATGGGCAAAAAATGCCCCTATACTGATAGTGGCTTCTGCAATGGACAATTTTACCCACAACGGCAATCCGAATCGTCATGCCCAATACGATACTGGCGCGGCCTGTTTAAGCATTAGCTTGCAAGCCACCGCATTAGGCTTGGTGGTGCATCAGATGGGTGGTTTTGATACCGACAAGGCAAAGGAGCTTTTTTTGCTACCGGCTGACTGCACGCCGATGAGTGTATTGGCGGTGGGTTATCAGGCAGACCCAAGCACGCTGGGCGATGACTTTATTCAAGCAGAATTGGCGGTGCGCTCGCGTAAGGCATTGGAGCAAATAGCAAGGTAGCCTTGATGAAGCATGGCGGAATCTGGGGCTTAGCTGCACAGTTGCCACCGTTACGTCACGCTACGCAACAATCAGGCTTCGACTACGCCCAGCCAATGTGTCGTGTAATGTTAGCCAGTAAATATTGGCCTGCCAAATCACCAAATATAAGCGCTGGTCTTTTTACCTAATATTTCAAAAGCAAACACCTGCTTTGCTGCCGCGCCCGCGGCACCGTAACAGACATGGAGCGGCAGTAGGTGTTCGGCGCGGGGATGGCAGTAATCTGCCGCTGGTGCGTTACGCCAATTGAGCAAGCGTTGTGTGCGTTCGCTTTCGGTCAGCAGGGAACTGCTGCATGTCTCTATCAGCCATTGTTCAAAAGCTTCATTCATCGCTTTTGTTGCCGATGTTGACTGCGCAAAAAAGGCGTTGATGTTATGAAACGATAAGCCAGAGCCAATAATTAGCACCCGCTCCTTTTTCAAACCTGCAATAGCCTTGCCCAACTGGATATGCAGTTCTGGCTGTAGACTATTGACTAAAGACAGCTGCACACAGGGGATGTTGGCTTGTGGGTACATCAGTTTTAGCGGCACAAACACGCCGTGGTCAAAGCCGCGCTGATTATCTAGCTGAGCGGTGATGCCGGCGTTTTCTACGCACTTAAAAATTTTCTCCGCCCATGCGGGGGCGCCCTGTACTGGATATTGGATGTGGTAGGCGGCCTCAGGAAAACCGTAGTAATCATAAATCAGGGCGGGGGAGGCAGCACTGGTGATGGTGGGCTGACGGCATTCCCAATGTGCGCTTATCACAACGATTGCTGTAGGCTGGATGAGCAGGGGCACTGCGGCTTTAATAAAATCCAACAGGCCCTGATGGTTTGGATCGCTGAGCAAGGGCAACGGGCCACCGCCGTGGGATAGGTAAATAACGCTGCCGGATGGGTTGCTTGTATCGCTGTTCATAGTGAACTTTGGTGGGTGGGTAAGGTGGTTTGCAAGCGCGAAACCACCTTACCGCTGAGGTGATGGGTTGTTATTCTTTGACCGCTTCAACGGCAATGGACAAAATCACGTCATCGCCCACATGGGGGGCGTATTTGCCCATGTTGAAATCAGTCCGCTTAACGGTTGCGGTCGCATTGGCCCCACAGGCATCTTTCTTCAACATCGGATGCGGCATACACTGGAAAGAAGTGACTGTTAACGTGACTGGTTTGCTGATGCCTTTAAGGGTTAGCACGCCTTCGACAGAGCCCACTTTATCGCCAGCAAAGTTGATTCTGTCAGAAATGAAGGTGGCTGTGGGATATTTGGCGGTGTCCAAAAAATCTGCGCCTTGGATATGCTCATTGAACAGGGCGTGACCGGTGTCAACCGATGGGGTGTCGATGGTGACATTAACAGAACCGGTTTTCGCGGCACGGTCTAGGGTGATGCTGCCGGACGTTTTGTCGAAACGGCTTAATTGTGTCGAAAAGCCAAAATGGCTGTAAGAGAAACGCGGATAGGTGTGGCTGTTATCTATCACATAGGTTTCTGGTGCTGCAAAGACAGATGCGGATATAAGCATGGTTAGGGTCAATAATAGTGTGCGTTTCATGGTAATGTTCCTTTGGTTGGGGGATAAATGTTAGGGTGACGGTCTCTTTGTTAAGCTACCAACTCGATAAGCCGTTGTGTAGCTTCGGCCAAGCCGGTTGCTTTGGCGGTATCGCCCATATTAAGCCCTTCTGCATAGACGAATTCCACTTGGGTGATGCCCAGAAATGCCAAGAAATCGCGTACATATTGGGTCTGGCTATCCAAAGGCGTTCCGGCATATAAACCACCCCGTGTTGCAAAAACATAGGCTTGTTTGCCGGTCAGCAGCCCTTCCGGGCCATTTTCGGTATAGCGGAAAGTCAGCCCCGCACGGGCAATCTGGTCAAAATACGCTTTTAATGTTGAAGGGATACCAAAGTTATACATCGGCAAGCCCAATACTATAGTATTGGCTTGCTTTAGCTCTGCAATCAAAGCATCCGATTCATCAACCAAGGCTTGTTGTTCTGTTGTGCGCGTTTCTGGTGGCGCAAAGAACGCCATTACCCGCTGAGCATCCAAATGTGGCAAAGGATTTTGAGCCAAATCTTTGCTGATCACCTGTGCATCTGGATTCTTTTTGCGCCAAGCGGCGACAAATTGGTCGGCAAGCTGGCTGGACTGCCCGCCTGAGGAGAAAATACTGGTGTTTAATTGGAGTAAAGTTGTCATGGTCTAGCCTTTGGTTGCTGGAAATTGGCTTTATTAAACTATTTATTTTTAAGATTAAAAAGTACAATAATCTGCTACTTATAATATAAATTTTAGATAGGTTGGCTTATGCCGCACATAACCCTTGAACAGTGGCGGTCATTAATTGCTGTGGTGGATGCGGGGGGCTATGCCCAAGCCGCCGTGCTACTGCACAAGAGCCAATCGGCAGTCACTTATGCGGTGCAAAAAATTGAATCCCAATTAGGCATCAATGCATTCGACATCCAAGGACGCAAAGCGGTGCTGACACCGACTGGGCAAATGCTCTACCGACGGGCGCAGGCCTTATTGGACGAGGCCAATAAGCTGGAACGTGCCGCCCATGCGTTGTCGGCAGGTTGGGAGGCGGAGATTAACGTTGTTGCCGAGGTGCTGTTCCCGTCGCGCTTGTTGTTGGCCGGTATGGAGCGGTTCGGACAAGAAAGCCCCGGCACACGCGTGGAATTGGTTGAATCGGTGCTGGGTGGCACTGCCGATGCGTTGTTGCAGCAACAGGTTGATATTGTCATATCGCCGCAGTTGCCGGTGGGTTTTTTGGGTGATCTGTTGATGCGGATACGGTTACTGGCGGTGGCCCATTGCGATCATCCGCTGCATCATTTGGGACGGGAGCTAAGCCATGCTGATTTACGCGCTTACCGTCATGTGGTGGTGCGTGATTCCGGCAGCAACCGCGATCGGCGTTCCGTTTCGGTCGAAGTTGACCAGCGTTGGACGGTCAGCCAGCTAGCCACGTCCATCCAGGCAGTCTGTACAGGCTATGGCTTTGCTTGGCTGCCTGAAGGGCATATCTACGAAGAATTACAATCCGGTTTGCTTCGGCAACTGCCCTTACGCGAAGGTGGTATGCGCGAAGTGCCGCTTTACCTAATATTGACCGATGCCGATTGCGCTGGCCCGGGTGTGAAGCGATTGGCTAATATTATACGCGAATCCGTGCAGCGGGATGATTTTACTGACAAGCTATCGGCTTGACACGCAATTTACGGTACTATTCTGTCTTTGGCTGCACTCGCTGTGTTGCTGCAACCTGCCAAATTTTACATTGTTTGCCAATATCCACAGCCGCCTTACTGAGAGTTTGATCTATGCCTATTCACTATCTAACTGCCAACAGCCAGTTACGCTTGCTGACAACAGTGCTGCCATTATTGTCTATTATCTTGTCGGGCACGCTACTACCGGCTTGCAGCAATGCCACTCGCTTGGACACACCAGACCCCCTCGGTAAAATTGAACATATCATTGTGATCTATGCGGAGAACCGTAGTTTTGACAACCTCTATGGCTTGTTCCCCCATGCCAATGGCATAAACCAAGCCTTGCCCGAGCAAACTACCCAGCTTGACCATGACGGCAAGCCGTTCCGCGTTCTACCGCCGATTGCCGCTAAAGGCACTAGCCCTGCTGTTGATGCGGTGTTGCCTAACCGACCGTTCCGGCTTGATGCGCCGCCAGTCAACTTGCCGCTATCGACTCCCTCGCGTGATTTGGTGCATAGCTTTTATCAAAACCAAGAACAAATCAACGGCGGCAAAAACAATAAGTTTGCCGCCATTTCTGATGCGGGCGGCTTGACTATGGGCTATTACGACGGTTCTAAGCTGCCTCTATGGCAACTGGCTAAAGAGTATGTATTGGCAGATAATTTTTTTATGGCGGCCTATGGGGGTTCTTATATCAACCACCAATGGCTGGTTTGCGCCTGTACCTTGCAGGACAACCAAGCACCAGCAGATTTGAGGGCGCAAACCGATGCCAATGGCCTGTTAAAACGAAAAACCAACTCGCCTACCTCGGCAATGCAAGGACCACCACAATTGCTTGATGGCCCTTTTACACCGGATGGTTACGCCGTCAATACGCGCCAGCCGCCTTTCCAGCCATCGGGCATCAAACCGGCGTTGACGGGCGACCGGCACTTGGCAGACCCGGCACTACATCCACTGCCCGCGCAAACGGCTAAAACCATCGGTGATACTTTGTCGGAAAAAAACATCACTTGGGGCTGGTACGCAGAAGGCTGGAATGCGGCCAATGCAGACGGCAACCAAGCGCCCGCACTCAAGCGGACGGTCATTTACAATAGCAACGACGATGCCATTAATTTTCAGGCACATCACCAACCGTTCAATTATTACCAACGGTTCGCCCCAGGCACTGCTGACCGCGCACGCCATTTATTGGATGGCGATGCTTTTTTACAAGGTCTTGACAAGGGTGAGCTGCCTCAAGTGGCTTTCTATAAGCCTGCCGGTAACGTCAACGAACACCCGGGCTATACTGATGTGCTATCAGGTGATGCCCATATTGCCAAACTGGTTGAACGCATTAAGCACAGCCCTGTGTGGGCAAGCACTGCCATTATCGTCACTTATGATGAAAATGGTGGTTTTTGGGATCATGCCGCGCCACCTAAAGGCGACCGTTGGGGCCCTGGCAGCCGTATTCCTGCCTTAGTCATCTCGCCATTTGCCAAACGAGGCTATGTTGACCACACAGCTTATGACACTACCTCAATCATTAAGTTTATTACGCGCCGTTTTGGCTTGAATGCACTACCCGGTGTTCGGGAGCAAGCAGGCGATTTGTACAATGCATTTGATTTAGGCTCTTGACCTTCCCGTTAGCCAAGCACTGTAGGCGTGTTGCCATGACCATCAGAAAACACCCGTATCTGTTCATTTTGTTATGGTTTTGGCATTCTGTGCCGTTTGCCCAAAATGTCAAAGTGGCCATTGCCAGCGCCCATCCGTTGGCTACCCAAGCTGGGCTGGAAATCATTAAACAAGGTGGCAATGTTTACGATGCGGCTGTTGCTGTCACTGCCGCGTTAGCGGTGGTCGAACCATCCGGTTCCGGGCTGGGTGGTGGTGGTTATTGGTTGTTGCGTGGCATCACGCCCAATCCCCATAGCCAAGGTGCTTTTGAAACCCTGCTAGATGGGCGGGAAACCGCCCCATTATTGGCCCATGCCAATATGTACCTTGATAATAAAGGCAACAACAACCCGCAATTATCCCTCAATGGCGCTTTGGCAGCCGCTATTCCGGGGCTGCCTGCCGCTTTGGTGCATTTATCCGCCCATTATGGCTTGCTACCGTTGGCGCAAAGCCTTGCCCCCGCCATACGCTATGCCAAGTTTGGTTTTGCCATTAACAACCATTACTTGAAACAATTACAACAACGTGCCGAGGTCATTAGCCGTTATCCGGCTAGCGCGCGTATTTTTTTGAACGGTCAAAATATCCCGCCTGACCGTTTCAGCATTTTAAAACAAGCTGATTTGGCCGATACCTTAGTGCGCTTGGCTACTTCAGGCCACGATGGTTTTTATAAAGGCAAAACTGCCGAGCTATTATTAAAAAGCGTTGCCGACAATGGCGGTATCTGGACACAACAAGATTTGGACAGCTACCATATTATTGAGCACCAACCTATCCACGGCAGCTATCACGGCATTACCATCACCAGTGCCGCACCCTCTTCTTCTGGCGGCGTGGTTTTGATGGAAACCCTTAACATCCTTGCGGGCTATGATTTAACCAAAGTTTCTTCGGTTGTGCGTAAGCATCTCATCATTGAGGCTATGCGCCGTGCCTATCATGACCGTGCGCTGTATTTGGGCGACCCTGCCTTTAATGCCTTGCCAGTCAGCCGGTTGCTGAATGCCGATTATGCAGCGGGATTGCGCGCCAGCTTAAATATCAATTCTGCTTTGCCCAGCCGTCTGTTGTCTGGTGAAAACCAAGCTCAGCCAGAAGGCAACAACACTAGCCACTTCTCTATCATTGACGATCATGGCAATGCTGTGGCGGCAACACTGAGCATTAACCAAGCTTTTGGTTCTGGCTTAGTGGCGCAAGGCACGGGGGTTTTGTTAAATGATGAAATGGATGATTTTTCTAGCCAACCGGGGGTGATGAACGGCTATGGCCTAGTGGGGGGACAGGCCAATGCGATTACCCCGGGCAAACGCCCGTTGTCGAGCATGACCCCAACTTTTGTGGAAACACCCGAACAACTGGCCGCTTTGGGCACACCTGGGGGCAGCCGAATTATTTCTATGGTGTTATTGGCTATACTGGACTTTGCCGAAGGACACAATCCCGATACTTGGGTAAGTGTGCCGCGCTTTCATCATCAATTTATGCCAGATGTTGTCGACTATGAAAAAGCGGCATTGACGGCTGAAGAAATTAGCCAATTGACGGCAATGGGGCATTTACTAAAAGAAACCCCTGCCCTGTATGGCAATATGCAAGCGGTGTTATGGCAAAAGTCTATGGGGCGTTTATTTGCCGCCAGCGACCCTAGGGGCGAAGGATATGCTGTCGTTACCCCTTGATAGTGAATCCTTGCACATTTGGCACGCTGAAATTGACATAGAAATTGCTTCCGGGTCTATGTTGGATTTTAGGGCTTTACTTGATGCCAGCGAATTGGCCAAAGTTGGGCAGCTAGCAGAACCCCGAAAAAGCCACTACTTGGCATCACAAAGTCGGTTAAGGCAAGTGTTGTCTTATTATTTGAATGAACCGCCAGCACATATCATTATCAAACGCCACGCCTATGGCAAACCCTATTTGGCGGATCACCCTAATCTGGCTTTTAATATTTCCCATTCGGGTAGCCAGTGGGTTATGGCCGTTAGTCGTGCGGAGCTTTTGGGTGTGGATATTGAATATTGCCGACCTCGAAATAACTTTACTGCGCTGGTCAACCGGTGTTTTGCTGAAGAGGAGCGGCTTTATTGGCACAATCTGTCTGAGGATGAAAAGCTGGCTGGATTTTATGGGTTATGGACAAAAAAAGAGGCTTTTGTAAAAGCCACGGGGCGGGGAATTGGCTTGGGTTTGGCACGGTGTGTGGTTGATACTGGAGAAGGCTGTGGTTTTTTGAGAATACCCTGTGAATTTGGCGACGCTTCACAATGGTCTGTTGCAATGCCGTTTATAGGCAGTGGCTATTGCTGTGCGGTTGTGCTAAACCGCCCCATAGCAGCGCTTAGCATCTATGGGATGAATAATTAACCAGTAACCACCGACGTGTAGCTATACAGTTTTACTGGTTACCAGTTCAATTGCAACAGGCATGTACACTATTAATCGTTTCTATTGGTGCAATATCAATCTCCACCACAACCGCTGTCACCGCCATCAAAATCAAAATCTATATCTGAATTTAACTTGGACTTGGACTTGGACTTGGACTTGGACTTGGACTTCTTAGATTGTATGTTGAGTAAAATTAATAGCGAAATGGTAAGAGCAACTGCCTGTTTGCTTTCATATCCAATTAAAGTGTTTGCCCCCAAAAGAAAACCAGCTAAAAGAACAATAATATAATGTGATGCTTTCTTTAAGGTTTCAATGGTTCTTGGTTGACGGCGAAATCTTTCATTCACATCTGGCCAGATATCGGAAGGTGGTTTTTCACTAAACCATGTTTCATAACTGGTCAGCGTGTTGCTATACCAATGGCGGAACTTTTTGGCTTCATCATCTCCACCTTTTGTTGGCTCGTGGTGCAATGGCCTACCTAAAATATTAGGACAAAAGTCTTGCCAATAGGATTGGCTGTAGGTGAGATGCAAATGCCAAACGGCATCGACTTGCTGGGAGGGTGTAACAGGATGTCCTGCAACCATGGCGAGGAAGGTAAATTTTTTGTATTCGTCGATTGCCCGTGATGTGAACAATTCGGACCAATTGTTATCTCTTGCTAAACGCTGGCTGAATGTTAGCTGCACACCCGCCACATCCAAGTTAAAATTATCGATACGGCTGTAGAGTGCTGCTTGTAAGGTGTCCATAGTATGCTCAAATAAATTGAAACGCGTTAATGGCAAATGACCTACATAAAACAGTATTTTTCTACACGTACCTCCCAATTTTGACTTCAGCACCACAGGGTTGCCAAACACCTAAGCTGTTTGAGTGTTATTTTTAGTCTTGAACTTTTCACCTATCAAAAAGTCATGGGCTATTAAATAATAACCCATGAATCAATAACTATTTCTTACAGCGTATTCAATGCATTCAGCTCTTTAAAGGCTTGCTCCAAACGGACAACCATGCCTAACTCACCAGCCCGTTGCCAGACGCGTGGGTCATAGAATTTTTTGTTCGGTTTGTCGTCGCCTTCGGGGTTGCCGATTTGGCCTTGCAAGTAGCCTTCATTAGCTTTGTAGTAGTTCATGATGCCTTCCCATGTTGCCCATTGGGTGTCGGTATCAATGTTCATTTTGATGACGCCATAGCTGATGGATTCTTCAATTTCTTCCGCGCTAGAACCTGAACCGCCGTGGAATACAAAGTTTAAGCTGTTGGCTGGCACACCGTATTTTTCTGATACGTATTTTTGTGAATTGTCCAAAATGCTTGGGGTCAATTTAACGTTGCCTGGTTTGTAAACTCCGTGGACGTTGCCAAACGAGGCGGCTATGGTGAACCGTGGGCTGATTTTAATCAGTTCTTCATAAGCATAAGCAACATCTTCTGGTTGGGTATACAACATGGAATGATCCATGTGGCTGTTGTCCACACCATCTTCTTCACCGCCGGTCACGCCCAATTCAATCTCCAACGTCATATCCATTTTGGACATGCGCTGTAAATAGTGGCCACAAATTTCGATGTTTTCTTTCAGGCTTTCTTCTGAAAGGTCAAGCATGTGCGAGCTGAACAGTGGCTTTCCGGTAGCGGCAAAGCGTTTTTCACCTTCGTCCAACAAACCATCTATCCAAGGCAACAAATTTTTGGCGGCATGGTCGGTATGCAGAATAACAGGCACGCCATAATATTCGGCGACTGCATGGACGTGCTGGGCACCTGAAATGGCACCTAAGATAGCCGTTTTTTGGCCTTCCAATTTTAAGCCTTTACCGGCAACGTATTGCGCGCCACCATTTGAAAATTGTACGATAACAGCAGATTTTGCTTTGGCAGCGGCTTCTAATACGCCATTGATTGAGCCTGTGCTGATAACGTTGACGGCTGGTAGAGCGAATTTATTTTCTTTACAGATAGCAAATATTTTTTGTACATCGTCGCCAGTTACTACACCCGGTTTGACGACATCTAAAATTTTTTGTGACATTGATAGACCTAATTAATGTTAATTGCGAGGTTAGCGGGGGTCGTTCGTCCCTGAACGCAGATACATCCTGGCTTGATTAAGCTTCTAAACTCGCCAATCTTGCTGCCAATAATTCTTCCAGAGACTCCAACGCCTTAGCGAAACCTGAAATACCTTCAGCCAACTTGTCAGTGGCCATACGGTTTTCTTCGTGCATACGGTCAAAAGTCGCTTTATCTATCGATATTTTTTCAATTTCCAAGCCCGCTGCCGTTGCAGGGTCTAATTTTCTTGGCAATTCGCCTTCAGTAGCTTGCAGTTCAGCCAATAATGACGGGGCAATGGTCAACAGGTCAGAACCTGCCAATTCGGAAATTTCACCGACATTACGGAAGCTAGCACCCATAACTTCAGTTTTATAACCAAATTTTTTGTAGTAGTTATAAATTTCTGTCACTGATACAACACCTGGGTCTTCTGCTGGCTCGTAAGAATCACGTCCGGTGTCTTTTTTATACCAGTCAAGAATCCGTCCTACGAAAGGAGAAATCAAGGTGATACCATTCTCAGCACAGGCAATCGCTTGGTGGATACCAAACAACAAGGTCAAATTACAGTGGATGCCTTCTTTTTCCAGTACCGCCGCTGCTTGGATACCTTCCCAAGTCGCTGCGATTTTGATTAACACCCGCTCACGGTTTACATTTTGAGCTTCATACTGGGCAATCAGTTCACGACCTTTAGCTACGGTTGCCTCTGTGTCGAAAGACAAACGTGCATCCACTTCTGTGGAAACCCGTCCTGGGATAATTTCTAAAATCTTAAGTCCAAAGGACACTGCCAACCGGTCAAATGCCAGGGATACGACATCTGCCGCTGAAGCTGAATCGCCTAGTGTCGCTCTTGCACCTTTAAGGGTATCGTCAACAATACCTTGGTATTGTGGCATTTGTGCCGCTGCGGTAATCAAAGAAGGATTGGTTGTTGCATCACGGGGTGTAAATTTTTCAATCGCTTCAATATCACCCGTATCTGCCACAACAATCGTGACTTCTTTAAGTTGCTCCAATAAATTTTTACTCATGAGTGTTACCTTTTGTTTTCTGTAATATAAATTTTTAATGTTTTTTAACCAAACTGGCGTACGTATTTATCAACGCCTGTTTCGTTTAAGACAACTTGTTGTTTGGCAACTGCCAGTGTTTGTCTGGCCACATAACGGCTCACGCGGCTTACCTTAGGCAGCGCATCCTGCTGTTGCAAATATTTGGCAACACCAGTCACTTTTGCAACAGGGGTTTCTTTTGCCACTATTGCCGATAAGGCCGATTGTTTGGCTAAGTAGCGGGCAACCCGACTAGGCTGCGGCAGGCTCTCTTGTACCGAAAGGTATTTTGCCACGCCGGTCAATTTTTTTTCTGGTGCTTTCTGCTTGTCCTGCAACAATTCCAACGCCGCTTGCTTGGCGAGATACTTGGCAACCCTTGATGGTTTAGGTTGGTTTTCTTGGTTCAGAAGATATTTGGCAACACCGGTGACTTCAAACTTAGTTTCAGTAGCCGCTGGCTGCTGGATGTTGTATTTTGCCAATATGGCTTGTCTGGCCAAATATTGCTCAACTTTGCTCGGTTTGGGCAAGCTGTCTTGATGCTTTAAATATTTAGCCACTCCTGTCACTTTGGCAAGGGGTTTTACATTTTTTAAATATTTTTCCACACCGGTCAGCTGATCCATGACAATTTCTTGTGTTTTTTGCTTTTCTACGAGTGACTGCCTGAGCAAATATTTGCTTACCCCGCTAATTTTATGTTGCTCAGCTTTTTCAAGGTATTTGGCAACACCTGTGGAAATTGGTGTAGAAGCGTCATCTTCGAGCAGTGCTTGTTGTTCGTTGGTAACAACAATTTGACTTTGCAAATATCTCGCTACACCTGTCAGCCCTGATGTGTGCGGTTGGTACACCACAGCTGCAACAGGTTCTATCTCCTCAATTTTTGGCCGTTTCATGAAAAAGAACAAACCTGCTACTGCAGGCATAAAAAAAACACCCGAATTGTCATGGCTCATTCATTACCCCCGATCGCGCATGTATTTTTCAACCCCAGTCGTTTTTGTTTGCGCTGTTGTTGTTTTTGCGGCCACAACCTGCTTGGCCACATATTTGGCTACGCCGGTAACAGGTGTGCTAGTTTTTACTTTTTGTTCCAAATAGCGGGATACGCCGGTACCTGACACTTTGTTCAAATATCTGGCAACACCGGTATTGGCAATTTTAGTGGTTGCAGACGCAACCCTTGCGCTAGTTGCCACTTTTTTAGCTGAACCACAACCGCCTTGTTTTTTGAACAAAAAGCCACCTACTGCAACCAAACCTACCAAACCTAAAATGTAGTTAAGTGAGGTGTCTTCATTTTTGGCTGTTTCGCCTGTGGCAGCAACATCAGCAGTTTCAGTTTCTACAGTTTTGGCCACTTTCTCTTCAGTCACTTTAGTGGCTGTGGCTTTTACTGTTTCACTGGGCTTGTAATTGTCGTCATGATAAATCACTTGGGGCTGAAAATCAGCAGCAGGGTACTTGGAATCGACGGCTGTCGCTTCAACTGCCTTAGTGGCTGGCTTTGCCGCAGCGGGTGCTGCTTCCGCTTTGCCTTCTTTTGCAATCAAGTCTTTATCTTGATATACAACTTCAGGTTGAAAATCCGCTGCCGGATATTTTGAATCTGCATTAACTAGAGGACTAGCTAACAGCACTGCTACCAATAAACTGTTCGTCAAATGTTTGTTTTTCACGTTGTTCACCTATGAGTCGGACGAAGTGGATAAAAGCCTCTGTAACGGTTTGTTTTGTTTATTATCTTTACCGCCACAGAAACTTTGACCGAATTGCTTTAGAATTAAAATAATGCTTCTACGTTCTTCACTACGTTGTCAACAGTGAAGCCGAACTCCTTGAATAACTCGCCCGCTGGCGCTGATTCGCCAAAGCGGTCGAGACCCAATATCCTTCCATTTGTACCCACATACTTCCACCAACCATCGGTGACACCCGCTTCAACAGCTAAGCGTCTTGTTATGGCCTTAGGCAATACCGATTCTTTGTAGGCTTCATCTTGGGCATCAAACACGTTAGTTGACGGCATTGACACCACGCGCACTTTTTTACCGCTTTCAGCAAGCTGTGCCGCCGCTTTCAATGCCAAATCAATTTCGGAGCCAGTAGCGATAATAATGGCATCAGCCACACCGTCACAATCGCCCAATACATAACCACCCTTGGCAACTAATGCCAGCTGTTCGCTGGTACGGGGGATATGCGGCAAGTTCTGGCGCGAGAAAACCAATACTGATGGGCCGTCTTGACGCTCCAATGCCAACTGCCAAGAAATGGCTGTTTCAACAGCATCACAAGGACGCCAAACATTCATACCTGGAATCATCCGCAATGTTGCGGTTTGTTCAATCGGCTGATGGGTCGGACCATCTTCACCAAGACCAATTGAATCGTGGGTATAGACGAAGATCGAACGGATTTTCATCAATGACGCCATACGCACGGCATTTCTTGCGTATTCAGAGAACATCAGGAATGTCGCGCCAAACGGAATGAAACCACCGTGCAATGCGATACCATTCATGATGGCTGACATACCAAATTCACGCACGCCGTAGTTGACGTAGTTCGCATCGGGCTTGTCATGGCGCATGGGCTTATAACCTGACCATTCAGTCATGTTTGAGCAACCCAAATCGGCAGAACCGCCAAATATTTCTGGCAATATTTTGGCGAAGCCTTCAATTGATGCCAATGAAGAAAGCCTTGTTGCAGTGGTTTTGGCTTCCGCATCTACGCTGGCAACAAAACCGGCAGCTTGCTCTGACCAATCAGCAGGCAATTCGCCGGACATACGTCTTGCAAATTCACTCGCCAATTCTGGATGGGCAGCCTGGTAGGCGGCAAATTTTTCATTCCACGCAGCTTCCGCAGCGACACCTTTGGCTTTGGCATCCCAGCCCGCATAAACATTGGCAGGAATTTCAAACGAGCCGTAATCCCAACCTAGCGCCGCTTTGGTCAGGTTGATTTCTGCATCACCTAATGGCGCACCATGACAAGCATGGCTACCGGCTTTATTGGGTGAGCCAAAACCTATGGTGGTTTTGCAGCAAACCAAGGTTGGTTTGTCCGTAACGGCTTTTGCCATTTGGATGGCATTGGCTATTTCTTCAGCATTATGCCCATCAACATCGGCAATGACATGCCAGCCGTAGGCCTCAAAACGTTTAGGCGTATTATCAGTAAACCAGCCTTCAACATGACCATCGATGGAGATACCATTGTCATCCCAGAATGCTATCAAGTTGCCCAAGCCTAATGTGCCGGCCAGTGAACATGCTTCATGGGAAATCCCTTCCATTAAGCAACCATCACCCAAGAACACATAGGTGTGGTGATCAACAATCTTATGTCCATCCCTGTTAAATTGTGCAGCCAATGCTTTTTCGGCTATAGCCATGCCGACGGCGTTGGTAATGCCTTGTCCCAAAGGCCCTGTAGTGGTCTCTACGCCAGGCGCATAGCCATATTCAGGGTGACCCGGGGTTTTGGAATGAAGTTGGCGGAATTTTTGTAATTCTTCAATAGGAAGATCATAGCCTGTCAGATGCAATAGGGAATAGATGAGCATCGACCCATGACCATTCGATAATACGAAGCGATCGCGGTTAGGCCATTTTGGATTGGTGGGGTTATGGGTCATGTAATCATTCCATAACACCTCAGCAATATCCGCCATCCCCATTGGGGCTCCTGGATGACCAGAATTTGCCTTTTGCACAGCATCCATGCTTAAAGCGCGTATGGCATTCGCTAGTTCACGGCGCGAAGTCATTTTATTCTCCTTTAACCTATTATATTGATTCTTAGTGTTTTTTATTAATAGCCCTTGTAAACCGACAAGCCTACTCAGCCAATGCGATTAAATCTGGTGCAATATCAGAACGAGTGACGATTAACCACCCGTTCTTAATAGTCTTACTCTAAATTGGCGTGTCTTTCACGCATCACTTCTTCGGGAATGCCTTTCTCATGTATGACATGGGATATGGTCGATTCCAAAAATAGCAATGTTGATAATTCAAAGACTGTTCCCATTGGCATACCAAACACTTTTGCGTATTGTTCGGCACGGCCAATTTGGAAAACGGCTTCAGCCATGTCGCCAATGGTTGACTCAGCCTTAGCTGATATCAACACGATACTGGCACCAATTTTCTTGGCGCTTTTAGTAAAGGCTATGAGCTGTTCCGTTTCGCCAGAGCCAGAGATAATAATCAGCAGGTCGCCGCTTTTGATGCTAGGCGTTACGATTTCACCTACGACGCTGACATCATAACCGGCGTGTACCAGTCTCATTGCAAAGAAGTTGCCCACCAACTTGGAGCGGCCTGCACCTGCTATGAAAATGCGCTTGGCATTATCCAGCAGGGCAGTCAACTTTACATCGTACGAGTCGTCTGTTGCTTCAAGGATGCTTGAAATTTTTTCTATGACAAGCTGCTGATGCATTACTTATACCTCAGTTGCGTCAACCAACTCACGAATTTCACGAGCCGCTTCAGCTGGGCATGGTGCGCCATAAATTGCTGCACCAACAACAATGATGTTCGCGCCTGCGCGTACCACGTCTTGGACAGTTGCGGCTTTAATGCCACCTGCAACAGAAATTCTGACTGGCAAGCCTAAAGCGGCAATGTCGTTCAAATCTGAGAAAGGTGTGTGGCCAGCGGCTTGGGCATCAAGACCAGTGTGGATACCCATGACGTGGGCACCTGCTTCAGCAGTTGCAAGGGCACATGCCACTTTATCTTCTACGTTGATCAAGTCGATTTGTGCTTCTGCACCGTGTGCATTGGCTGCTTTGATGACGCCTACACAAGTGGCCAAACCAGAAACACCCAACACTGTACAAATATCTGCGCCAGCGGCGTAGAAAGGAGTCGCTTCGTATTCGCCAGCGTCCATAGTTTTCAGGTCAACCAAGATCAGTTTGTCTGGGAATTTAGCTCTCAGTTCTTTTACCAGATTAACACCATTGTGTTTGATGCATGGAGTTCCAATTTCAAAAATATCAACAAAAGGAGCTACTTGCGTAGCCAATCCTACTGTTGCGTCAAAATCCAATGAGTCTAATGCCATTTGAATTAATGGTTTTGCCATGATATTTGCTCCGAAGGGTTATATATAGTATTTATTGTTTGTACATAATTGTTTTGCGGTGATAACTGTAAAGAGAAAGCTCGCGGATGTCAATGCCCAATGCTTATTGCACCCCATCACGCGTGCATGGTCTGCACCAAGGCAAGTGTGCCGCCTTATCGACCTGCTCTTTTATGTCAATTTTTTCATAATTTTGTTGCATTATTGTGGCATCCTTATTACCAAATGCAGACAGCCATACCCTAGCCATTTTTATGCAGGCAATGCCCGCTTCCGCAGCGATAGCTTTGGCAAGCGCTGATGTCAACTTGTCCGCACCGATTGTCATGCCGTTGCCAAACCCTGTTTAGTGACGGCACACTGAATCTGATTACCTTACATAGGACTGTAAACATGCCAAACCTAAGTGATATGAAGGCTTTTATTATTGATATGGACGGGGTTTTATGGCTCGGTTCCAAGCCCTTGCCGGGTCTGGTAGAATTTTTTGACACCTTGCACCAGCTGGGCGCAACTTACGTTTTGGCGACCAACAACGCCAGTGCCACTGCCGGGCAATACGTCACCAAGTTGGCCAACATGGGTGTTTCGGTAGCGGCAGGGCAGATACTCACGTCCGGTATGGCGACCGCGCATTACCTTGCCCAACACTACCCGCCAGCCGACACAAAAGTGTTTGTGGTGGGTGAAGACGGGGCCACCCAGCCATTGCTCGCCCATGGCTTCACACTCACTGGCCTCTATGAAAAAGACGCCGACATTGTGGTGTGCGGTAAAGATGCCACGCTAACATGGGATAAGCTAGCCACGGCATCCATCAATATCAGGGAAGGAGCAAAGTTTTTCGGGACTAATGCGGATACCTCCTTGCCTACTGAACGCGGCGTTATCCTCGGTAACGGTGCCATTTTAAAAGCGCTGGAAGTGGCTACCGGCGTTAGCCCTATCGTGATAGGCAAACCAGAACCTGTTTTCTACCAGCAGGCAATGGCCTTGCTTAATGCCAAACCGGAACATACGCTTGCCATTGGCGACCGCCTCGAAACAGACATCTTAGGGGCTGTCCGGACAGGTATCAGTAGCTTGATGGTATTGACCGGCATTTCTACTGAAAAGGATTTGGCCTGCTCGACTTATCAACCCACTTGGGTTGAGCGCGATCTTTACGCTGTCACCGCCGCATTACTGGCAAGCCAGCTTTAATCCACTGACCATCGCCCCATTACGCCATGAAAAAATCCCTTGATGACTGGTGACTTCGGCTACGCTTAGCCAAGGTGCTGCGTAACAGTTATCATATTTAATCGCCCATCAATATACTACAATACCAAGGTAATTTGACCCCAACGGGCTAGCCCCGTTGCCCTCCCCTATGCCCTATAACCCCACTACCAATAAACTATGAGCAAAACCCCCACCGTAGGCTTTATTAGCCTAGGCTGCCCCAAAGCCCTTGTTGACAGCGAACGGATACTGACCAAGCTGCGCGCCGAAGGCTACACCATATCGCCCAGTTACCATAATTCCGACTTGGTGGTCGTCAACACTTGTGGCTTTATTGATGCCGCCGTGGAAGAATCATTGGACAGTATTGGTGAAGCATTGGCAGAAAATGGCAAGGTGATTGTCACAGGCTGCCTGGGAGCCCGCGAAGCAGAAATACGCGCCCGCCACCCGCAAGTTTTAAAAGTGACCGGCGCCCATGCCATTGACGAAGTGGTCGCTTCCGTCCATGAGCATTTGCCGCCCCGTCACGACCCGTTCACTAGCTTGGTGCCGCCGCAAGGGGTTAAATTGACACCTAGCCATTATGCTTACCTTAAAATTTCTGAGGGTTGCAACCACCGCTGCACTTTTTGCATTATCCCCTCCATGCGCGGCGACTTGGTTAGCCGACCTATAGACGATGTGTTGCTGGAAGCGGAGCGTTTGGCAAATGCCGGCGTTAAAGAGCTATTAGTGGTCTCTCAAGACACCAGTGCTTATGGCTTGGATTTGAAGTATCAGGCCCGTGAATGGCGGCATCGGCTAATCCAAACACGTTTTTACGATTTGGCGGAAGCCTTAGGCGATTTGGGCATCTGGGTGCGGATGCACTATATTTACCCTTATCCGCATGTGGATGAGGTCATCCCCTTAATGGCTGATGGCAAAATCTTGCCCTATCTGGACATTCCTTTCCAACATGCCAACAGCCGCATTTTAAAATTAATGAAAAGGCCAGCCGCCAGCCAAAACAATTTGGAACGGATACGGGCATGGCGGAGCATTTGCCCCGATATAACCTTACGCAGTACCTTTATTGTCGGTTTTCCGGGCGAAACAGAAAGTGACTTTGAGGAATTATTGGATTTTTTAAGTGAAGCACAGTTGGATAGGGTGGGCTGTTTTGCTTATTCCCCTGTGAAAGGTGCAGCCGCCAACAGTTTGCCGGACTTAGTCCCAGAGCCGCTAAAACAAGAGCGCTTGGCGCGTTTCATGGCACATCAAGCTGGCATCAGCGCGGAACGCCTGCAACACCGTATCGGCAAAATCGAGCGGGTATTGGTTGATGAGGTGGTTGAAGAAGGGGCGGTGGCGAGAAGCCGTGCCGACGCACCGGAAATAGACGGGCAAGTTTTTATTGATGGGGCAACCCACCTGAAAGTAGGCGAGTTTGTGGATGTGGAAATGGAAGAAGCGGATGAATACGATTTATGGGGGCATCTGATAGACCCCGTAGACCATTAGGCAATCTGTTGGCGCAAGCCCAACAACAAAAAACCCAGCATAAAGCTGGGTTTTTTGTTCCTACAAAAACTTTACTTACAGTTCGATTGAACTTGAAACTTTTTGTTTTGAACCATCTGGGTTGTCCAAACAGCCAGACAAACCAACAACCATCAATGCCATAGCCAAAAGTGCTAAGATTTTTTTCATAATAATATCCTCCAAACGATTTAAATTATTTTATTTATTGTGCGCCAATTTGTAAAAGCACGGGCAATTTATATCATGACTCGTTTGATGATGCAATAATAAAAAGCGGTTTCCGCTCCAGCAGCGTCACAACGAATTGATATTTTCAGGCAAATCAAACGAAATCACTTTGTTGGTCCATTTGACTGAACCGATCGTTGCCCACTCAGCAGCAAAATTTTTATGCAGTTGGTCGTGCACCCAAGTGACGGGCGCGTCAATTTTCTTCATTTTTATAATAAACTTTGCATTATCAAGGTCTAAACCTTCTTTTTGCCCCCAAAATGCAGTCACTTTCATGATAAATTTTTGCAGCCGGACGTTGTTGATGGTGGGTGTCACCGCAATATTCGCCCACATCGACTGTACCCGCCCCCAATTGGGTGCCAACAACCGTCCCTGTTGATTGACAAAAGGCAACCAATGCTCGTTGCCTTGCCCGTCCAAGTAAGTGATTGCTAAGATATGGTCATAACCGGCAAAATGATCGTGCAGATACAGGGCATGGGGGGCAATGCCCCAAAAGGTTTGCGAAACTTCCAATAGTGCATTGCTGGCCTTGTTTAAGGTGTCTGTCAGCGCATTCTGTTTGTTGTCCAGATGTAGCCGATAGGCGATGCCGTAATGGAGCGTACTGTTGAGTTGCAACAATAAAAAAACCATCGCTATTTTCGCCAGTTTGAGCGACAAGGCCTTTGGTTTTACATTGCCATAGCCTTCAAATAGCTTATGGTACAGCGTATCGTCCACGGCAGTGGGTGCGGTTGGGGGTAGGCAGGCCAGGTCACAAGCCAAGCGGGTACGGCTATCTGCAATGGCACGGTATTTATGGGCGGCCAGCTGGTAAATGCCGGGTAAGGACAACAATCCTGCAAAAACAGATAAATATCTTATCTTATGAAGTATTTGGATATAAGTGTCCAAGCCTTTATAAACCGTGCCTTGGGCATCTAAGGCATACAAGTCTTGCAGCAACCTGTCGGCACTGACGTGCTGTAATGCCGGGTAATGTTGGGCATATTGTTGGGCACTTTTAAAATCCACACTTTTGGACACGTCAAAGTGGCTCATTATCAATACTGCGCGGTTGCACAACGGGCATTGCTGGTCATAAAACACCGTCAATGTTGACTGTTTGGCGGTGAGCAGACGGCCTAGCACACTCCACCAGGCAAATGGCACTATGAGCAGATAGAACGCCAGCATGGCCATGCCAAAAGGGTAAATGTTTAAAGATAGGCTTATGCCTAAATGCAAGCCCATTCCCACCAACAGGTAAAAAATTTGCCAATTGCGTTTAGTAAAGAAAAATATAAACGTGAACTGAAAAACCAAGATGGTGTAGCCAATGATTTTTTCCAGTACTTCATTATTCAACATGACCGACATGTCGATTGCTGAAACGTAATAGGGTTGGGTGGCAGGCAGCCAAGAGCCTAAGCCATTACGCCAATGCTCGGCAAATAGCTTGTGGACGGCAGAATCGAAATACAAAAAACCCAAGCATATCAAAACCGGCAAATAATACGCCAATGCTGAAACCGTAGCGGGCTGATAAGTGCTGTAGTGCTTAAACGGAAAGTTAAGTTTGTATCTGAGGCTATCAATTGAGATAGCCCGGTCGCCCGGCATAAACAACAGAAAAAAACCAGCCCCGACCATAAACAGATCAAAGCCGCCATCAAAATCGCGCTGCATCGAGGTGAAATTGACAAAAACAATCCAAAAGGCATAATTACAGTAAACAGCAAACTGATAACGGTAGCCGACCACTATAAAACCGGCAATGATCGCCCAA
This sequence comes from uncultured Methylococcaceae bacterium, assembly GCA_903927955.1. Classification (GTDB taxonomy): domain Bacteria; phylum Pseudomonadota; class Gammaproteobacteria; order Methylococcales; family Methylomonadaceae; genus Methylovulum. Next base: position 29,165 of record CAIYOW010000028.1, read on the forward strand.
AGACCTAAAAATAAAGGGATGCTCGGAAATTCGACATCTATGAAAGGGATGGGGTCAAAGATCAGGTGGCTGAAGTAAAAGAGAAAAGCTATCTCTTGCAGCGTTATAAGCCCGTACAAGATACGGAACAAGCCTATACCGGTGGCAGGTACTTTTAAGGCAATGGCTTGGTTTATTTTGTCGATGATGAATTTATACATTTAGAAACAAAATGTATAAATTATAGAAGAAACTAAAAATTTAAACAGGGGAAATTGGCTTTTTATAAGGTCGCTACCAATATTGCATTGGTAGCAGCCTTGAACATGACGTGCGTGTACTGCTTATTTTTTGTCGTCTGGATGCTCAGCAAATACCCATTTTACTAAAGCATACACAGCAGCAATTACAACAACCGCGCCGACCATGCCAGCTGGTTCTTTTAACATTGAAGTCAGATCTAAGATGAACCCCATGGATGTTCCTACCTATTATTTGTATTTTGAAAATCGCTAAATTCATAGCTTGTGGAACTTACATGATACTTTAGCGGCAATGAATGTCAATACCTGCCGCTCATTTTTTGAATATCACCACACAAAAAACAATGGCTAAAGACACCCTTTCATCATGCTAGCCCGCATTATCCGCAACCAGAAAACCATCGGCATCCTGCCACAAAAATTAAAGCTCGATAGCGGGCAAGGGATGGTTTAAACTTAAACTTCACTAAATAGTCAGGCACGGGGCGAGAATATAATGAAAAATTGCGTTAAACTATTGCTGTTAGCAGCAGCTTTCCAGTCACTTACTGCAAGCGCTGACATCCCACTCAAGGATAATTCTGAATTGATAGGAAAATGGAACCTTTATGCAGAGGCCGCTAAAGTTGACGGCGAAAAAAAAGCTGTTAAGGTGGAATGGGAGTTCCAAAAAGACGGGACACTGGTGACGACTGCAACTGACTCAGTGGGTCGTACCAAGGAAATGAAAATAGCCATTAAGTATGCTGTTGAAAATGGCGAACTAAAAAAACAAGCAACCCCAGGACGCGAAAAGTACGAATCATGTAAAGTCGTCGAAAAAGAAGGCTCTAACATGGTGTTAAAATGTACATATCTTTACTTTTTTCTAACAAAACTATAATAAAATTATAAAGGTACAACTATGATTGGTGCAATGGTAATGATTTTTGTAGCTATCTGGATTTATCAGTCGGCTATAAAAAACAACACGGGCAATGCTGTAATGTGGGCATGTATCGCCGCTGGCGTATTTATGGCTTCGCAATTGTTATTGGTGAATTTCCAAGTTTTTCTTCTGGAAGAATTTAGATCCGACAAAGGCGGCGAAAATTACGAAAGGGATTTGACCAGCATTGGCGACAGAAAAAATGAAGGCGGGTTTCAATCAGGCGGCGGTGTGTTCTTGTCGCTGCTTTTAGAATTTATGCCACCTGTCGTCGGCCTGTTGCTTGCCGCTGTTATCCGCGCTGTATTTATGCTAAAACAAGGCATATCTATCAATACTTTGTTTGGTGGTATCGTAGAGATGTTCACCGAGACGTTTGCTAGCATTGTTAATTCTTTTAAAGAAGGCTTAAAAAAATAAGCCCTCCGCAATGCCCGAACAGTAAAAAAGCCCAAGCATGCTTGGGCTTTTTTATGTTTTTTTGGATCAGTTAAGTGAGTTCCATTGGCTTGACCGCAAGCCTACCCCAAAACGATTGACACCAATGTCACTATTGCCGCAATAAAAATAACAGTAAACACAATACCTGCTATCAGGTAGGTTTTTAGTGAGCCTTGTTCGAAATCCCTTTTTCTGTTCTCTTCACTTTGCACGCCCATAAATGCCGCGAGCACACTTTTGAATACCTGTATGATGGTTGGTTTTGACATAGTAGTCTCCATTAAAAACAGCTGAAAATAATAATCTTTGGCGTTATATTAAGCAACCGCAAACCGATTTCATCCCTAATAAACCGACTGCCATGAACAACACAGCCCTTTTAACACAACACCTGTCCCAACGCATCCTGTTTTTGGACGGTGCAATGGGAACAATGATCCAAAGCTACAAGCTGGAAGAGAAAGACTATCGCGGCAGCCGCTTTGCCAATTGGCAGATGGATTTAAAAGGCAACAATGACTTATTGACGCTGACCCAACCGGATATTATCAAAGCTATCCACTGCGCCTATTTTGCCGCCGGCACCGATATTGTCGAGACCAACACCTTCAACTCCAATAGCATTGGCATGGCTGATTATGGCATGGAGCAACTGGTGTACGAACTGAATGTGGCGGGCGCCACGTTAGCCCGGCAAGCCGCCGATGAGTATACCGCCAAAAACCCCGACAAGCCGCGCTTTGTCGCCGGTGTATTGGGACCCACCAGCCGCACCGCATCGATGTCGCCGGATGTCAACGACCCTGGCTTCCGCAACATATCCTTTGATGAATTGGTGGTCACCTACACTGAGGCCACTCGCGGGCTGGTTGACGGGGGAGCTGACATTATCTTGATTGAGACTATTTTCGACACGCTCAACGCCAAGGCCGCTGCGTTTGCTGTCGCCAATGTCTTTGACAGGATGGGTTATCAACTGCCTGTAATGATCTCAGGCACTATTACCGATGCCTCAGGGCGCACCCTATCTGGGCAGACCGTTGCCGCATTTTGGCATTCGCTTAAACATGTACAACCTATTTCTTTTGGCTTTAACTGTGCATTAGGGGCGAAAGAGCTGCGCCAATATATTGCCGAATTATCGGCAATTGCGGACACCCATGTTTCCGCCCATCCCAACGCCGGATTACCCAATGAGTTTGGCGAATACGACGAATCGCCCGAAGCGATGGCACAAGAAATTGCCGAATGGGCAGCCAGCGGTTATTTGAACATTATCGGCGGCTGTTGTGGCACAAGCCCCGCACACATACAAGCCATAGCCGAAGCGGTACAAAAGTACCCGCCCCGCGCTGTGCCCGACTTGCCCAAACAATGCCGCTTGTCGGGCTTGGAAGCCATGTCCATTGCCGCCGACAGCTTGTTTGTCAACGTTGGCGAGCGCACGAATATCACCGGATCGGCAGCATTCAAGCGCCTGATCATTGAAGGGGATTATGAAACCGCTTTAGATGTGGCCCGGCAACAAGTGGAAAACGGCGCGCAAATCATCGATATTAATATGGATGAAGGGATGCTGGACTCCAAAACCGCTATGGTCAGGTTTTTATTGTTGATCGCGTCAGAACCTGATATTGCCAAAATCCCCATTATGCTGGACTCTTCCAAATGGGATATTCTGGAAGCCGGTTTAAAATGCATCCAAGGCAAAGGGATCGTCAATTCAATTTCTATGAAAGAAGGTGAAGCCGCGTTCATACACCAAGCACGCTTGGTGAAACGCTACGGTGCCGCCGTCATTGTCATGGCTTTTGATGAAGAAGGGCAAGCGGACACGCAAGCCCGCAAAGTCGAAATTTGTCAACGCGCCTATAAAATATTAGTCGAACAGGTGGGCTTTCCGCCAGAAGACATTATTTTTGACCCTAATATCTTCGCCATTGCCACCGGCATCGACGAACATAATAATTATGGTGTGGATTTTATTGAGGCTACCCGCACTATCAAACAGACCCTGCCTTACGCGCTGATATCCGGCGGCGTTTCTAACGTGTCTTTTTCATTCCGTGGCAACAATCTGATGCGCGAAGCCATTCACGCGGTCTTTTTGTACCATGCCGTTCGGGCCGGCATGTCCATGGGCATTGTCAATGCCGGACAATTGGCCATTTATGAAGACATACCCACCGAGTTACGCGATGCGGTCGAAGCTGTGATTTTGAACCGTAATGCCGCTGCAACGGAAACATTGTTGGGGCTTGCCGAAAAATACCGGGATGATGGCACTCATGATGCCAAACCTGAAGAGCAGGCGTGGCGCAGTTGGCCGGTTGCCCAGCGTTTGGAATATGCATTGGTCAAAGGCATCACCGACTTTATCGACGAAGACACCGAAGCGGCGCGGCTAGAAGCCGCCCGCCCGTTGCACGTCATTGAAGGGCCGCTGATGGCAGGTATGAACGTGGTGGGCGACTTGTTCGGCGCGGGCAAAATGTTTCTGCCGCAAGTCGTCAAATCAGCTCGGGTGATGAAAAAATCAGTGGCTTATCTGATGCCATTCATGGAAGCCGATAAAGTGGCCGGTGACCGTCAGACCAATGGCAAAATTTTAATGGCGACGGTCAAAGGCGATGTCCATGACATTGGCAAGAACATCGTCGGCGTAGTGTTGCAATGCAATAATTACGAAGTGATTGACTTAGGCGTGATGGTGGCGGCGGAAAAAATACTGCAGACTGCCCGCTTGGAAAATGTTGATATTATTGGCCTGAGCGGACTTATCACGCCGTCGCTGGACGAAATGGTGCATGTTGCCAAAGAGATGCAACGGCAAGGTTTCACCATTCCGCTGATGATCGGCGGGGCCACCACCTCGCGCGCCCATACCGCCGTTAAAATCGAACCGAATTATACCGGCACCACGGTTTATGTCAGTGATGCTTCACGCGCGGTCGGTGTGGCAGGCAATTTGTTAAGCGCCGAAGCACTAGCCGATTATGCCGCCCAGTTACGCAATGAATATGCCGAGGTGCGTGAACGCCACAAAGGTAAACAAGCACAAACCAAACAACATCCGTTGGCGAAAGCCAGGGACAACAAATACCAATGGCTTGCACACGAGCCGGTCAAGCCCAAATTTTTAGGCGTGAGAGTCATTGATGATGTCAGTCCGGCCATATTGGCCGACTACATCGACTGGTCACCTTTTTTCCAAACATGGGAAATGGCGGGCAGCTATCCGAAAATTCTCGATGATGTGGTCATTGGCAGTGAGGCGCGCAAATTGTTTCATGACGCGCAAGCCATGTTGCAACAGCTGATTGCCGAAAACTGGCTAGGAGTGCGTGCCGTGGTTGGTTTTTTCCCTGCCCACAGCGATGGTGACGATGTGTTGTTGTACAGCGATGAAACACGTTCTGAAATTAGGGCAACCCTGCACCATTTGCGCCAGCAAAACATCAAGGCCCCGGGCCGCCCCAACTATTGTCTGGCGGATTTTATTGCCCCAAAAGACAGTGGTGTAGCCGATTATATCGGTGGCTTTGCTGTAACTACGGGCATTGGCATTGAAACCAAGCTGGCGGAATTTGAACAACACCACGATGACTATAGTGCCATTATGCTGAAAGCGCTCGCCGACCGCCTCGCTGAAGCATTTGCCGAATACCTGCATCTGTTGGTCAGGAAAGACTATTGGGGCTATGCTGAACAAGAAGCACACGACTATGAGCAGCTGATTAATGAGGCTTATCAAGGTATCCGCCCTGCCCCCGGTTATCCCGCCTGCCCTGACCACACCGAAAAAGAAAAACTGTTCGCGCTGTTGGATGTCACTGCCAACACCAGCATCATGCTGACTGAAAGCTATGCCATGTACCCTGCCTCTGCGGTAAGCGGCTGGTATTTTGCCCATGCTGACGCGCAATACTTCAACGTCGGCAAGATTGACAGCGACCAGCTTAGCGATTATGCCCAACGCAAAGTCATTACAGAAGAAGTGGCGGCACGTTGGCTGGCGGCGCATTTGCATCATTAACTGACCGACATCCAAATAGGGGCGGGGCTTAGACAACTGGCTTGCTGGCGCGACATTATGCTGCTGGCTGTTCACCATCAGCATTTAATTTGACAGCGTGGGCACAAACAGCGTGCCCACCTTACGGGAACTACGGGCTGTCACACAGCACACCCTGGCAAAAAAATCGCCCGCTTCGCGGGAAAAGCAAATAGTTAAAGGGTTAAATAGTTAAAAAGCCCGAACAGCGCGCACTGCCAGCGCGTAGTTCTTATTGCCGTTGCCCTGGTAGCCACCGCCAAAGCTCTGACCCCACGCGTAGCTGTAGTCGTACTCACTCGAACTCCAGTAATTGTTACTGGCAAAACCACCCACAACGGCTTGGTTCAGGTACAGTTGGTTCAGCTCGTCCTTGGACGGCAAGTACCAGTCGCTATAACCGCCCAGCACCAGGTCGTCACACAGTTTGGCGGCATAGCTGCCTGCCCCTTGGGCTTTGACGATGGCGGTGGTGTTGGCCTGGCCCGTGCCGATGGCGGTGCCGGTCGCGCCGGTGGTGGAGAAACTGCCATTCCACCATCGCATGACTGCACTTTGGTCGGTTGGTGCGGCAATCAGGCCGTGCTGCTTGCTGCTGTCAATGTAAAATATCTTGCCGCCTTGGTAGCTTTGGCCAATGGAGAACACGGGCGGCGGGGTGACGGTGCTTTGGTAGACAAGCTTGGCAATACCCAGTTGGTGGGTGTTGCTGATGTTGCTGGCGTTGATGCTGACATAACCGGATGGGGTAAATGTCCAGCTGGTGGCCGCTTGGTTGTTGAGCATCAGCTGCACCCAGCTGTTGGCGGTGATGGATTGGTCAACCACAACTTGATAACAGGGGTAAGTAGGATCGGTGCTGGAGCAGGCAGTGTTGCCCACTGCATTGCCTTTAGGGTAAAGGGTGTAAGTGGCGCGGACGGCGTTGCTGTTGGCGGGTATTTGCGCCCAGAGTTTATAAGTGCCTGCTGCGGGGGCTGTCCAAGTGACGTTTTCAGTGCTGCCGCCAACCAGCTCAATGGCTTGGGTGTTGCTGACGGCGGGATAAATTTGGGTGCCGGCAGGCGGGGCGGGCGTTGCCGCCACTGCGGCGGTCAGGTTAAAAACCACCAGCAACAACGCGGCGGCTAACTGGCTAATGGGGTTTAATCGGGCGGTGCTTTGCTGCATAATGTGGCCTCAAAGATATTGTAAAGACAGTAGGTTTGCCCTAACTGGCAGGCTATTTATAAACGATGCCATTACCCTGTGCAAGTTTTTTTGTCGGACGACACTATCTAAACAAGCTTTCGCAAAAATAGCGATTCCCCGCGATGTTGAAAAAATAACCCGCATGTGGCGTGGCACAATCCGGATACTTTGCTGTTTTGTTGGACAGATAACGTGAACATATAAATTGTGTTGTTGGGGTTCGTTCCTCACCCCAACCTACGAGCTAATCTTGGGCATGGCCCGCTGCCACACTATGCGCCTAACTGCAATACAGACCCAAGCCATCCGTAGGGCAATCGCATTAAAACACTATTGACAAAAGCGTTAAAATAGTCAATTTCCTACGAATGCCAATGCAACCAACTACAACGACAGCCTCAATCGTTAAGCATTTTTCTTCAATTAAAGATCCGCGTATCAATCGGAAAAAACTTCACAAACTGGATGATATTTTTTTTATCACTCTCTGCGCGGTCATTTGTGGTGCTAATGATTGGGTATCCATAGAAATGTTTGGCAATGCCAAAAAGGCCTGGTTTACCGAAGTTTTAGGATTGGAACATGGTATCCCATCGCACGATACATTTGGTAATGTATTTGCGATGATTGATACAGAGCAGTTTAGCCAATGTTTCAGTAACTGGTCAGCCGATTTGGCTAATCTAAGTGGGGGAGAAATCATAGCGATTGATGGTAAGTGTCTTCGTCGCAGCATGGACACAGCCTCCAAAAAAGCAGCTATTTACATGGTTAGCGCATGGGCTAGCGAAAATCAGTTAGTGTTGGGGCAACAAAAAGTAGATGAAAAGTCTAATGAAATTACAGCTATCCCCAAGCTGTTGATGCGATTAGACATGACAGGGGCAGTAGTGACGATGGATGCGATGGGATGCCAAACCAAAGTGGCCGAACAAATCATGACTCAAGGCGGTGATTACATGCTCAGCCTAAAGGGTAATCAAGGTAATTTGCATAAAGATGTAAAATTGTTTTTTGAATCAGAAAATACATGTCCTGCTATAGGACATGAAAGTTATGATGGTGGACATGGCCGGATTGAGACCCGTACGGTACGGGCATCAGCGGATATTGATTGGCTAAAAAGATTACACCCTCAATGGCTTGGTCTCAAAAGTATTGTGGCCGTGACAGCCAAACGCGAATGCCCGGGAAATACAACAGAAGAAACGCGTTACTTCATCAGTAGTCTGGACGCGACTAACCCCAAAAGACTTGGACAAGTGATTCGCGCACACTGGGGAATTGAAAATAACTTACATTGGGTTTTGGACTATGCATTTGATGAAGATTCGCAACGGACAAGGGCCGGTCACAGTGACGCCAACATGGCGATTATCAGACATGTCGCCCTCAACTTGGTCAAAGCTGAAACAACCGCTAAAGTCGGCATCAAAAATAAGCGTCTCAAAGCGGGGTGGGATGAGCATTATTTATTGAAAGTCATGCTCGGCGGCGGCAACTAAAGTTTATGCCGATGATTTATATCGCATTAAATTTTAATGCGATTACCCTGAAGCCATCCGCGAAACCGCCCAAGCCTGTTTTGGTGCAGGTGTGCATGTCTGGTTATTTGGCTCCAGAGTGGACGACTACGCTAAGGGCGGCGATATTGACTTGTACATAGAACCCCAGATGGACAATGCAGTCGACTTGATTACCGCGAAGTTGCTTTTTTTGCGTGACCTGCATAAAAAAATCGGCCAGCAAAAAATTGACGTGGTGTTAAAACGACCTAATAGCACAATTGATTTACCGGTCTACCAGATTGCCAAACAAACAGGTATACAGTTGCAATGACCGACATCTTAAGATGAAATAGAAAAAAACTGTAACCGCCATGCCGACCGCCTAAGCTGGGCCATGACCCAGCTACAGCCACATTGGCCGTTTTCGGCTACCTCTTTAAACCAATTGTCTGATATGGATTTGGCCATACTTGATCAATTTGCAAGCCGTTTTGGCAAGTTGCAGGATGTAATGGGGGCAAAGTTATTTCCGGCGGTATTGGAACTGACTAAAGAACCGGGCGATTTAAAAGCCTTTATCGACAAGCTGTACCGCCTAGAAAAGATAGGGGCTATTGCATCGGCCGATAATTGGCTATTAATGAGAGAAATCAGCAATGTCTTTTCACATGACTATACCGATGACCCCCATTTACAAGCAGAAATGCTGAATAAAGCATACCAACTGGCAGGGCAACTGTTGGTTGTGTTGACCACCCTAATGGCATTTGTCGCGCCGTATAGAGAAAAACGGTAATAGCAGCAGTTTTTGCCGCTTAAAGGAACTGACATTACCGCACCGCTTGCAATTCTCGCGTATTTCCTTTAACTTAGACAGACATCCGTAAAGGCTAGGGGTGCTTCATGATTGTTGTTGAAGCTGAGAGAAACCCTTTGTACCTGATTCTGGTTAATACCAGCGTAGGAAAGCCCGAAAACTTCCTGCGCTTGATAATTATTTTTTGGAGAAAAATATGAGCGCAGTTCTTAACGAACAGCAAAGCACCGCATCCGTCGGCGTAAAAATCGACTCTTACCCCGCATCAGAAAAAATCTATGTGCAAGGCAGCCGTCCTGATATTAGGGTACCCATGCGCAAAATCACCTTGTCGGACACCCCCGCACATTTTGGCACGGAAAAAAATCTGCCGCTTTATGTTTACGACACCTCTGGCGTGTACACTGACCCTAATGTGGCTGTTGACTTAAAAAAAGGCTTGGCTTCGGTGCGGGAAGCGTGGATTTTAGAGCGCAACGACACTGAATTATTGGCCGGCCCTAGCTCGCAATTTGGTCAACAACGTCTTGCCGACCCCGCCACTGCCGCGCTACGTTTTGAACACATCCGCAACCCGCGCCGCGCCAAGGCAGGTGCCAATGTCTCGCAAATGCATTACGCCAGAAAAGGCATTATCACGCCGGAAATGGAGTTTATTGCCATCCGCGAAAACCAAAAAATGGAAGATATGCGCGAGTTGTGCAAAGGCCAGCACCCCGGCGACTCTTTTGGTGCCGCCATACCCGATGTGATAACCGCTGAGTTTGTCCGCGATGAGGTGGCCCGAGGCCGCGCCATTATCCCTGCCAACATCAACCACCCTGAATTGGAACCGATGATTATCGGACGCAATTTCTTGGTGAAAATCAACGGTAACTTAGGCAATTCGGCAGTCACTTCTTCTATTGATGAAGAAGTGGAAAAAATGCTGTGGGGTATTCGTTGGGGGGGTGACACCATTATGGACTTGTCGACCGGCAAAAATATCCATGAAACCCGTGAATGGATTTTACGCAATTCACCGGTGCCGATTGGCACTGTCCCCATTTACCAAGCGTTAGAAAAAGTCAACGGCAAAGCGGAAGAGCTGACTTGGGAAATTTACCGCGACACCTTAATTGAACAAGCCGAACAAGGCGTGGATTACTTCACTATCCATGCCGGTGTGCGCTTGCACCATGTGCCCTTGACTGCCAAACGCATGACCGGCATTGTGTCACGCGGCGGCTCCATTATGGCCAAATGGTGCTTGGCGCATCATACCGAAAGCTTTTTGTACACGCATTTTGAAGAAATCTGCGAGATTATGAAAGCTTATGACGTATCTTTTTCGTTAGGTGATGGCTTACGCCCCGGGTCAATTTATGATGCCAATGACGCGGCACAATTTGGCGAATTGGAAACGCTGGGGGAACTGACCAAGATAGCGTGGCAGCATGACGTGCAAACCATGATTGAAGGCCCAGGGCATGTACCGTTGCACATGATCAAGGTCAATATGGAGAAGCAATTGGAAGAATGTGGGGAAGCCCCGTTCTACACCTTAGGGCCACTGACCACCGACATAGCACCTGGTTACGACCACATCACCTCAGCCATTGGTGCGGCTAATATCGGTTGGTACGGTTGCGCCATGCTGTGTTATGTCACCCAAAAAGAACATTTGGGCTTGCCGAACAAGCAAGATGTCCGCGAGGGTATTGTGACTTATAAAATTGCCGCCCATGCTGCCGATTTGGCTAAAGGTCATCCGGGCGCCCAAGCGCGTGACAATGCCATGTCCAAAGCACGCTTTGAGTTCCGCTGGGAAGACCAATTTAATATTGGTCTGGACCCTGAAAAAGCGCGCGAATTCCATGATGAAACCTTGCCCAAAGATTCCGCCAAAATAGCGCATTTCTGCTCGATGTGCGGGCCACACTTCTGCTCGATGAAAATCAGCCAGGATGTGCGCGATTATGCTGCCGCCAAAGGCATTCAGGATGAAGAAGAAGCGTTAAAACTCGGTATGGATGAAAAATCCCGCCAGTTTATTGAAGAAGGTGCAGCTATTTATCATAAAATATAGCGGTTAAGCCCTAGTGCTTGTGCGGCAAGCCGGCCGCACAAGCACCACCTTTGAATGATGCCAGGCCATCATTATCTGACCATCAAATGGCTGGGGCGTAGGCCCGTTAACCATAACGCCGCACTGTAAACCACTCCTCCCAGCACTATCCATTTCAGCAGGTTTAGCACCCGCGCCAGCGATCCCCACTGTTGCCACCAATTAACATCAACCAGACAATACAAGACAGCGAACAGGGCTGCATTAGCCAATAACAGGCGGCCCGCAAACAACAGCCATCCGCTAGACGGCTGATAGACCTTGTGGTCAATCAATATTTTCAACAGCCACACGCCATTTAAAAGTGCCCCCAGTGAGGTTGCCAATGCCAAACCGGCATGAGCCAGTGGAAACACCAGCAGCGCATTTAATGCCAAACTGACCAACATGGCGTACATGCCAATCCGCATAGGGATTTGATACTCATGACGGGCGCTAAAACCCGGCACCAGCACTTTTATCATCAGATAACCCAATAAGCCAATAGCATAAGCTTTTAAGCTTTCGCCAGAACGATGCACATCGTCAAGGCTAAAGTCGTGGTACTGGAACAATGTTGACAACATGGGTTCCGCCAGCACCATCAGGCCAATAGTGGCGGGAAGCCCCACCAGCAGTGCCAGACGCAAACTCCAGTCAATGGCATTGGAAAATCCGGCTGGATTTTCGTCGGCATGATGTTTGGCAAGCACAGGTAGCGTTACCGTACCCAACGCCAGCCCTAAAATACCTAGGGGAAATTCCACCAGCCGGTCAGAATAATACAACCAAGAAACGCTGCCCACGCTTAAAAATGAGGCTACCAAGGTATCTAGCAACAAATTGATTTGCGTAACCGAAACGCTAAAAATAGCAGGCAATATTTGTTTGATTATGCGTTGCACGGCACTATCCTGAAAATCGAATTGCAAACGCGGCAATAAGCCCAGTCGGGCCAACGCGGGCAACTGGAACAGCAATTGCACCACGCCCCCTGCCAACACGCCCCAAGCCAATGCCGTCACCGGCACTGCCAGCTTTGGGGCCAGCCAGACTGCGGTGGCGATCATACTGAGATTAAGAAAAACTGGCGTGAGTGCCGGCACCAAAAACTGGCCGTGGGCGTTCAATATACCGCCCATAAAAGCGACCAGAACGATAAATAATAGGTAGGGGAAAGTGATCTGTAACATTTGCACCGACAAGGCGTGTTGCTCACCTTGCCAAGCAAATCCGGGTGCCAGCAGCCAAACCAGCAAGGGCGCAAGCAGGCATCCCACTACTGTCAACAATAGCAGCCACAGGCTTAATGTGCCGGTGGTTTTATTGATCAATTGCCGTAAGGCATGGGAGTCATCCTGTTGTTTGGCTTCGGCAATGATCGGCACAAAGACATGGGCGAACGCCCCTTCGGTGAACAAACGGCGCAAAAAGTTGGCTATTTTAAAGGCGACAAAAAATGCATCGGTAGCCACATCAACGCCAAACAGCCGAGCAATCAAGGTGTCGCGGACAAAGCCTAACAGCCTTGATATTAAGGTCATGGCACTGACCACCGCCGTCGATTTAAAAAGCTGTTTGCCCAAAACTAACCCCGCCAGTTGATTATAAAAATTGACAATCATAGCATTTAAAACGATAATATTGGGCTAGTTAACTTTACCAAGATTCGAGACACTATGGCTAATACAGCACAAGCTAAGAAACGTGCGAAACAAGCGGAAAAAAGCCGTGTTCGCAATGCAGGACAACGCAGCAATTTGCGTACATTCGTTAAAAAGGTGATTGTTGCCGTTAATTCTGGCGACAAGGAAAAAGCTCAAGCAGCTTTTAAAATTGCCATGCCTATTATCGATTCTGCGGTAAACAAAGGCATCATCCACAAGAATAAAGCGGCTCGTGGCAAAAGCAGATTGAACGCCAAAGTCAAAGCTATGGCTTAAGGCTAGCTTTAACAAAGTAACTTGCCAGACGCTAAAAAGGCCACAACAAATAGTGTTGTGGCCTTTTTTGTTGTCCGCAAAAAATGTCACCATAACCGTCCCGTTTGAGACGGTTATGGTGGAACATTCAGATCACTTGGTCTTTTTTCATCATCATGCGGATACCGCGGATAGCTTGGCGGGTGCGGTGTTCGTTTTCTATCAGACCAAAGCGCACATGGTCATCACCATACTGGCCAAAACCGATACCTGGCGCCACCGCCACCTTAGCTTCCAACAGCAGTTTTTTAGAAAATTCCAAAGACCCCATAGCCAGATAGGCATCGGGAATTTTTGCCCAAACAAACATGGTGGCCTTGGGCTTTTCCACTGGCCAGCCTGTGGCGTTCAAGCCATCACACAAGACATCACGGCGCTTGCGGTACATCTCGGCAATTTCAACAACACAATCTTGCGGCCCTTCCAAGGCGGCAATAGCGGCAATTTGTATCGGCGTGAACGTGCCGTAGTCCAAATAGGATTTAATCCGCGCCAACGCCGACACTAATTGCTTGTTGCCGCACATGAAGCCTACCCGCCAGCCAGGCATGTTGTAACTTTTGGACATGGAGAAAAATTCTACGGCAATGTCTTTGGCCCCCTCGATTTGCAGGATAGACGGCGGTTTGTAGCCGTCAAAGGCAATATCAACGTAAGCAATGTCATGCACCACCCAGATATTATGAGTTTTGGCCAGGTCAATGATCTTCTGGAAGAAATCTAATTCCACACATTGCGCGGTAGGGTTGCCGGGAAAATTGATGATCAACATCTTCGGTTTAGGCCAACATTCCGCTATCGCCTTATGCAGCTCGTCAAAAAAATCCACGCCGGGCACCAGTGGCACATGGCGCAAATCGGCACCGGCAATAACAACGCCATAGGGATGGATAGGATAAGCAGGATTAGGCACTAGCACCACATCACCCGGCCCCAGTGTGGCCAGTGCCAAATGCGCCAAACCTTCTTTGGAGCCTATGGTGACAATGGCTTCAGTTTCCGGATCCAAATCCACATCAAAGCGGGTTTTATACCAGTCACAAATAGCCTTTCTGAGCCTAGGTATGCCTTTGGACATGGAATAACGGTGCGTGTCCTCGCGCTGGCTGGCCTCGATCATTTTATTGACGATATGCTTGGGGGTCGGCTGGTCTGGATTGCCCATACCAAAATCGATGATATCCTCGCCTTCCGCCCGTGCTTTGGCCTTCAACTCGTTGACGATATTGAAAACATACGGGGGTAAACGGCTTATTCTTTGAAATTGTTCCATTAATGGCTCTTAAGCTAGCAGGTGTTGATGCGGGCGGTTATAAATTGTTTACAGTACTGATGTATCGGCATTCTGTCAAATACTGCTGGCCAAAAAACATTATGGCATCATTATTTTTCGCGCTGTACGGACACCAACAATGAACCAACCAATCCACAAAAATAGTGCGCCCCGACACCATACGCATGACTGATTAAACAAGTTTCTGTATAATAAGTGCTATTGCCTTGCAAAAAATATAGCGTCACTGGCTTTATCTGGCTGACAAAGATTGCCTTCGCCCAACCCGTTTAATTACCCCCCCTACCCAACTCATCATTTAGAGAAGATTCACATGACCACGCCCGTTACTTTGTCTGTTGCCAACGCCCTAGCTTATGCCAAAACCTCCGGCAACCCTATCGCCGTAGTGGACTATGGCATCTATATCTTTCTTAACGCGGACGCATTAGCGGCTTTGGGCAAGCAACTGGTATCGATACAAGACACCAGCGACACCCCACCGTTCCCTTGGAGCATCAGCATAGCAGATGTGCTAGTGCTTGCCCCTAAAATGACTAACGGTTCAGGCAAGCCCGAAACCTTCAACTCCATTAGTGACAGTGCTGCCAATATCGCCGCCAATGCTACGCAATTGCTCGCACTCGGTTCACAAATTGTACAGGGCGGTATCCAAGTCTATGACACCGCGGCGAATGTCATCGCCAAAGCCAGCGTACTAGCCACCTTAGGCACTGAATTGACCCTTATCATTAATGATACAGCTGCAAATGTAGCAGCTAATGTCAGCCAACTACTGGCGATGGGCACGCAACAAATAGCTGCCGGTGCCATTAATGTCACCGACACAGCCGCCAATGTCACGGCTAACGCAACGGCTCTGGCAAAGCTTGGTGCCGAGCTTACTTTATGGGTTAATGACACCGCCGCCCATGTAGTCGCCTATAAGGCCCAACTACTTGCAATAGCACCACAATTAAGCAACGGCGGCATTAATGTCACCGACAGCGTAAGCAACATCCTTAGCAATGCCACCAACCTGACCCAGATGGGTGTCAGCCTGCCGGTGAGCGTAACACCAACAGGCTCACTCGCCATTATCAGTAACAACATCACCAAGCTAATGGCATTGGGTAACGAATTTACTGGCTTTACCTTATCAAACGGCACCAGCGTTAGCTTCTTATCCAACGATGGCAAGTCGCTAACTATGGATATGGCTGATGCCAGCACTTTCTACGGCTTAAAACTAAGCACACCCATCCGTGTTATTGATGACGGTAGCAATTTCGACCTTAATGCACTGGTGTCGATGGGCAATCAGCTGCTATCTGTGCAGGACTCCACGGCAGGGGACAACCCCTTCTCTTCAGCCATCACGGTGGCACAGATGCTGGCACTTGCCCCCAAGATGACCGACTCCTTGGGCAAGGCAGAAACGTTCAGCAATGTTACCGACACCGCTGCCAACATTAACGCTAACCAAGCCAAGTGGCTGCCATTAGGTAACGCTATCAGTGGCTTTACCCTGCCCGACGGCACATCCATTAGCCTGTTGTCCTCGGACGGCAAATCGCTGACACTAGATTCCGCTGATGCGGTCAGCTTCTTCAAAGAAAAATTGACTGCGCCCCTCCATGTTATTGATGACGGCAGCAACTTCGACCTTAATACACTGGCAACCATGGGCAGCCAGTTGTTGTCCTTACAAGACACCACGGTAGGGGACAACCCCTTCTCTTCAGCCATCACGGTGGCACAGCTGCTGGCACTTGCCCCCAAAATGACCGATTCCTTGGGTAAGGCCGAAACGTTCAACAACATCTCCGACACGGCAGCTAATATCGTCGCCAACGCCACTTCACTGCTGGCACTGGTGGGTACACAAATCACCACCCGTAGCATCAACATTACTGACAGCGTCGCCAACATCAACGCCAACCAAGCCAAGTGGTTGCTATTGGGAAGCGCCATTGGTAGCTTTACCGTGCCCAACAACAGCACCATCAGTATATTGGCCTCGGATGGCAAATCCCTGACGATGGACATGACCGATGCCAGCAGTTTCTACAGTTTAAAACTCAGCGCCCCTATCCATGTTATAGATGACGGCAGTAGCTTAGACCTTAATGCACTGGTAACCATGGGCAGTCAGCTGTTGTCTGTGCAGGACTCCACGACAGGGGACAACCCCTTCTCTTCAGCCATCACGGTGGCACAGCTACTGGCACTTGCCCCCAAGATGACCGATTCTTTGGGCAAAGCAGAAACGTTCAGCAATATTACCGACAGCGTTGCCAACATTAACGCCAACCAAGCCAAGTGGCTGCCGTTAGGTAACGCCATAGGCGGCTTTACCCTGCCCGACGGCACATCCATTAGCCTGTTGTCCGCGGACGGCAAATCGCTGACACTAGATTCCGCTGATGCGGTCAGCTTCTTCAATGAAAAGTTGACTGCGCCCCTCCATGTGATTGATGACGGCAGCAACTTCGACCTTAATACACTGGCAACCATGGGCAGCCAGTTGTTGTCCGTGCAGGACACCACGGTAGGGGACAACCCCTTCTCTTCAGCCATCACGGTGGCACAGCTGCTGGCACTTGCCGCCAAGATGACCGATAGTGCAGGCAATGCTGAAACTTTCAGTTACATCACTGACTCATTGGCAAATGTCACCAGCAACGCTTCTAAGCTGCTCGCGTTGGGGTCGCAAGTAGCTGCTGGTGGCATTCTGATTACAGATAATCTGGCCAATATTGCCAACAACTCAACAGCACTCTCTAGCTTAGGCAACCGGCTTGCTCTAACTGTCACCGATACGGCAGCCAATGTGCTGGTCAAGCTGGATTACTTACAAAGTATTGCTGGGCAAGTCAATGGCATTTTCCTAACGGACGTAACAACTCCCAACTTATCACTAACAGCCGCACAGCTCAGCAACGACCTGGCAATACTCAACACCATTGCCAGTAAATATACCTTCACCGTCAGTGGGGTAAGTGCTGCAAACTCGGTCAGCGTATTAGCAACCCTAGTAGGCAGCCAGCACGTTAAAACCAGTTCCATTGCAATAGTGGACACTGCAGCCAATCTTGGTGCGAAATTGGATACCCTCCAAGCCTATGCAGCCAAAATATCCGGCATTGGCCTGACCGATGGGGGCACACCTTCATTGGCGGTTTCCGCCGCGCAGCTGACCAACGATGCAGGCATATTGGGAAAAATATCAGGTGCTTACAATCTCTCGATCAGCGGTGTGTCCGTGGCCGGCTTGGCCGCAGTGCTGGCCAATAGCCATGTGCAGTCCGTGACCGTGTCCGACACCGGCAGCCATATTGCCGCAGTGCTGGACTCTTTGCAGTCTGGTGCGGCAAAAATCACCGCCATCACCCTGACCGATGCGGCAACCCCGACGCTGACCGTCACTGCCACGCAGCTGGCCAACGATGCAGGTATATTGGGCAAAATATCAGGTGCTTACAATCTGTCGGTCAGCGGTGTGGCTGTGGCCAACTTGGCCGCAGTGCTGACCAATAGCCATGTGCAGTCCGTGACCGTGTCCGACACCGGCAGCCATATTGCCGC
>CAIYOW010000029.1 GCA_903927955.1 uncultured Methylococcaceae bacterium
CTTCGTAAAGTTGGCGGTTCAATTATGTTGGCGGTGCCACCGGCTATTCTTGATCTGTTGCAGATGCGGGCGGGTACTACGGTCAGTGTTGCGGTCGATCATGGGCGGTTGGTGGTTGAGCCTCAATTAATCCTACGGCAGGGTGGGAACAGCAAGGCACGCGTCCGGTTTTGGTCGTTTCGCCCGCGCCTTTCAACCGCACTACCCACACGCCAGTGGTGGTGCCGATAACTGGCGGCGGCAACTATGCCCGTACCAGCGGCTTTGCGGTGACTTTGCTGGGGGCAGGGACAAGCACCACGGGGATTATCCGCTGCGACCAACCCCGCGCTATCGACCTAACTGCCCGTCATGCCAAAAAGCTGGAAAGTGTGCCGACATCCATTATGGATGAAGTATTGGCGCGGCTGGCGGTGATCTTTGAGTAAAAACTTTGAATAATGGTCAAAAAGGTTATATACGCCAAATCACACTAATCCCCTCATTTTTTACCCCTACTTTGCCACCACCGGACAACCTGCAATACCAGCCATTGCCGCCCCGCTTCAATTCGCGGCAATAGCCAAGCCCAACCCCGTAACAGTATTTGCCAACCCTGCCAGCCACGTTCCTGTACCATTTGCCAATCTATCGGCCTATCACGCACCCTGCCGCGCTTATGCAGCCAATGCAACAAGCCGCTCACATAAAAATAAGCGGGACAAAGCCCTGCCAAAAACCAAGCAAACCGCCCAAGCGCACCTAATGCCTCGCCCGTATGCAGAGGCCACATCCACGCCATTAGTTGTTGCCCCGTGCCAAATTGCTTGGGGTCGCGGACGGCTTTTATTTGTCCGCTCCAACGGTCTACCCATACCATGGTAAACGGGTGTTTGTGGTTAATTTCGCCGGTTTGGCGTAGGTTGATACGGTATGTGCCGTTCTCGCCCAGCGGGGTGGTGACGCGCCGTAGCGTGGCGCGTGGGAATGGCCCACGGGCGGCAAATTCGGCGGCTTCCAACGGCACGGGATGGTTATTAGGGCGGGCGGTGCTGAACACCGGTTTGCCGGTATTGCCGTGCCCCATATCATCCGCCCCCGTGAAGGTTTCCAGCAATTGCGGAAAACTCAGTTGAATGCCGGTAAATGCCAACACCAACAAGGCAGCGGCACTCAACAGACCCAGCCAACGATGGGCATCCATCAATAACCGCAACACCGTTTGCCGATAGCGGAACTGCAAGGCTTGCCGTAGACCACCAACGCTAGGCCACCATAATATTAAGCCGCTAATGACCGAGACCATCATTAGCCCGCCTAAAATTCCCACGCATTGCCAGCCCAAGCCATCCAGCTGTAATTGTGTGTGCATATCCAATAGCCAAGTCATCAGTGTGCTGCCCCAAAAGCGGCTGTCCACTACTTCAGCAGTGTAAGGGTTGACCGACACCCTAAGCGGGGCGTAGTAGTCGAAATAGCTTTCTTGCGGCTTTTCATACCAAGCCGTCAGCATGTCATGGGGCGATTGCGGCAGTTCCAGTGTCCAGCTGCCCAAACGTTGCGGATGCGCCGCTTTAACCGCCGCCAGCATTTTATCCAGCGATTGATAGCGGTCTTGTGGTTGGGCAATGGTCAAATGCGGATTAAGCCAAGCATCCAGCTCGTCATGGTAGACGCTTAAACTGCCGGTCAGACCGATAATGGCGAACAAAAAACCCGCCAGCAATGCCAGATATAAATGGATTTTAAGCCATAGGGCACGGGTGGCGGGGCGTTTCAATTTAGGCATGGTAAAAAAACACTCACAAGCGACAAAATGGGGCGGTGTTAAGTGGCATAATAGCCGCTAACACCTTGGCTTTGTTTGTGCCCGATAATCCTAATATCCCGAATGACCCGACACGCCGCGCTATTTTACCCGAAAGACATGCTGGAAACCGTTGACGGGCTGCTTTTTGCCGTGGTTGCCTACGGCTTGGAAAATGATAAGGCGTTGTGCTTTTTGCGCTACGTTAAGGAAGCTTCCGGCTGGAAAAAATACCCCACCGAAGCGGCCAATGCTTATTTGCTCAGCCATTGTCCCGATTATTTACATTATTCCGGGCAACTGGCGGCGCATCTGCATGCCGTACCGCTGGCAAACATTAGCCAACACCATCAGCCTCGCCAGCGTTTGCAATCCCTACTGCAACAACCGGGCCCTGACAAGGTAGAGCAGGATATGGCCCGATTGCTGCACTTGTTGCAAAGCAACGGCTTAGACCTTGCCCATATTGGGGTAACGGGGTCTGTTTTAGCCGGTGTGCATAACCCTAGCTCTGATATTGATCTGGTCTGTTACGACCGCGCCGTTTTTCAACAGTGCAGGGCGGTGGTGCGCCAACTGGTGGCCCAAGGGGAATTGGATGATTTGGCGGAAACCGATTGGCAAGAAGCTTACCAACGCCGCGCCACTGATTTAAGCTACGGGGATTATGTCTGGCACGAACGGCGCAAGCATAACAAGGCATTGGTCAATGGCCGCAAATTTGATTTGAGCTTGCTTAATATGCCGACAAACATGCAAGCCAACGGGCAAGCAGAACAAAATGGCCTGTGCCAAAAAATAGGCCCGACCAGTCTGCAATGCGTCATTACCGATGATTATCAGGCTTTTGATTACCCAATCATTTTTCATACCGACCACGCCAGCATCCCGACCATTATTTGTTTTACCGCCACTTATGCCGGACAAGCTTTTACAGGAGAAAGGATAGAGGCAAGCGGGGTTTTGGAACAAACACCCGAAGGTTTACAGCGGCTAGTGGTCGGCTCCAGCCGAGAGGCGACCGGCGAATATATTAAAGTTATCCGCACATAACTCCGTAAGCTAGGCATAATGGCGGCTAGCGCAACCCCTACCAGGCACATAATCCAGCGTAAAAATACGGAATATAAGGCCGGGCGTTAAAAAAAAGTGTCACTTAGCGGCAAATACTTTTATGCTATCGCCTCAGGATAACAAGAATAAACCAATAGGATTGACTATGCTATACACTCAAGATTTAATGGAAGAACTTAACATTTTAGTGCGTTACAACCTAGAAACCACGCTGGAAGGGCTTAAGGTGCACCAAAGCCAAGCGTCGCCCACTACCGTTGCCGCCACCCAACGCCTGTTTGCCAAAGGCTTGGTCTCGCAAGAAGATGGCGGTTATTTGACCACTATGGGCCGCGAAGCCGCCGAACTGGCGCAAACCGTCCTGCATTTGTTGAATCCGTCTTGACCCCAAACCATTAGACGGCATCCAATAAGCCGATAACAGCAACAAGCCATGCAAGCAATTTTTAAAACGATTGGCATTATTGGCAAACCCAGCGACCCCAGCATAGCGGCGACTTTAGCCGTGCTATATAGCACCTTAAAGTCGCTCAATTATGGCGTGATTGTCGAGCAACACAGTGTCCATTTTATTGCTGATGCGGCTGTGGTTTCTTCACCCATTGGCGAGCTGGGCCAGCATTGCGATTTGGTGATTGCCGTGGGCGGGGATGGCACTTTTTTGGCGGCAACCCGCGCCATTGCCGCTTATGACATCCCTATCATTGGCATTAACTTGGGGCGCTTGGGCTTTTTGGTGGATATTTCCCCTCATGTGCTGGAAGAAAAGCTGTTCCCCATCCTGCAAGGGCATTACCGCGAAGAAAAACGCTATCTGCTACGCGCCAAGGTCATCCGCGAGGGGCGCACCATCCACGAAGAATGTGCAGTCAACGAGGTGGTGGTGCACCGTTGGATAACTCCCAGCATGATTGAAATTGTCACTAAAATTGATGGGGTGTTTTTAAACTCGCAGCGTTCCGATGGCCTCATCATTTCCACCCCCACTGGTTCAACCGCGTATTCTTTATCGGCTGGCGGGCCTATCCTGTATCCCTCTTTAAACGCGTTGGTGTTGGTGCCGCTTAACCCGCACACCCTGTCCAACCGTCCGATTGTCATTGCCGACTCCGCCGAAATTGAAATCAGTTTTTGCCAGACCAAACAAATCAATGCGCTGGTGACTTGTGACCACATTGAAATCCCCGAAGTGTTGATTAGTGACAAAGTTGTCATAAAAAAAGAACCTAAAGCGATTAGAATCTTACATCCAGAAGACCATGATTTTTTCTACATCCTCAGAAACAAATTAAACTGGAGCAGTGGCTACCACACCCCCCCATGCTAGTTAACTTGACCATTAACGACCTTGCTGTCGTCAAATCACTGGATTTAGAGCTTGCCAAAGGTATGTCGGTGCTGACTGGCGAGACCGGCGCGGGCAAATCCATATTACTGACCGCCTTAGGCTTGGCGTTGGGCGACCGTGCCGATTCCGGCTATGTGCGCCCCGATGCCAAACGCGCTGAAATCAATTTGGAGTTTGACCTGGCCGATGCCCCCAAGGCACAGCAATGGCTGGCTGATAATGAACTGGATGATGGCACCCATTGCTTGGTGCGCCGTATTGTTAGCCAAGACGGGCGTTCTAAGGCTTATATCAATAACCGTCCGGTCACCTTGCAAGCCCTACAGGCACTCAGTGGCACACTGGTGGAAATCCACGGGCAACATGCCCACCTGACTTTGCTAAACCCCGACGAACAACGCCGCTTATTGGACACCTACGCCAAAAACCACGACTTGTTGGAGCAAGTGAACGCCTGTTATAAGCGCTGGCAACAAACCCATAAAGAGCTATCCCAGCTATTAAAAGCCAGCAAAGACCAAACTGCCCGTGAAGACTTGCTGCGCTACCAGATTGACGAATTGCAGCAACTGGACTTGAGCCACAACTATGCCGAAATATTGGAAGAACACAGCAAATTAGCCAATTTAGGGCAGATTTTAAGCAGCGGTCAAGCGCAAGTGGATAATCTGTACGAAAATGATGGCTCGGTGTCCTCCTTGCTGACCACTTGCTTGCGCGAATTGACCGACTTGGCGCGTTACGCACCCGAACTGACGGAAGTGTGCAGCTTATTGTCCGAAGCGCACATCCAAACCGATGAAGCGGCGTTGCAATTGCGGCGCTTTTTGGAATCGCAACAAGCCGACCCGCTGCGTTTGGACCAGCTGGAAACACACATAGGCATTATCCAGAACCTGAGCCGTAAACATCATGTTTTGCCCGATGAATTGCCGGAGGTTTTCGCCCAGTTGACACAAGAATTGCACGGCTTGACCCACAGCAGTGAACGTAGCGAAGCGTTAAGCCTGGCCAGCGAACAGTGTTTGGCTGATTACCACGGCTTGGCGGCGCAACTGTCCGCCCAGCGCATCAGCGCCGCCACCCGCCTGCAAGGCCACATTTCGGCAATGATTAAAGAATTGGGCATGCCGCAAGGTGAATTTCTGGTGGCGATCACCGCCTTGGAAAGCGACGCGCCCAAACTGAACGGCAACGATAAAATTGAATTTTTGGTCAGCGCCAATCCCGGCCTACCGCCCAAACCATTGGCTAAAGTAGCTTCTGGCGGCGAATTGTCGCGCATCAGCCTAGCCATCCAAGTGACCACCTCGCATGACAAAACCACCCCAACCATGATTTTTGATGAAGTTGATTCCGGCATTGGCGGCGGCATTGCCGAAATTGTCGGGCAAAAATTACGCGCACTCAGCACCGACCGCCAAGTGTTGTGCGTCACCCATCTGCCGCAAGTCGCCGCACAAGCCCATTGGCATTTGTATGTGCAGAAAAACCACCAGACTGATATTACTTCTTCCAATGTGCGCTTGTTGGTGGATGATGAACGCACCGAAGAGATAGCCCGCATGTTGGGGGGGGTTAATATCACTGCTAATACTTTGGCTCATGCACAGGAGATGTTGGGGCTGGCGGCTATCTGAAAATTATGGCGGGGATCTGCACAGGCTGTGCAAATGATCAGGCATAATCGCCATCGCCTCAATGACAAACGGGGACACCGTTACATTGGCAATATAATTATCGCTACCCCGTGCCCTTGCATCAGTAAAATGCCTTTAAAACACAATGTACAAGGATTTCCCTGCCAGTGACCGACTTTTGAAAACCTTTACCACAATTGCCGAACATATCCGTGTCGCCACTGGGCAGCCGTGCGCGGCATTGTCCACGCGCCGGATTAATGGCGGCGACATCAATGCGGCTTTTTGCCTTGAGGGCTTTGCCAAACCCTATTTTATCAAACTGAACCGTGCCGATTTGTTGCCCATGTTCCAAGCCGAGTTTGCTGGTTTGCAAGCCATCGCGGCAACCGATACCGTCAGGGTGCCACAACCTTTGCTATCTGGGGTTGCCAATGGGCAAGCCTATTTAGTGCTGGAGCATATTGCTTTTGGCCAAGCCAACCGGCAATCTTGGCAGACATTAGGGCGGCAGTTGGCTGATTTGCACCGCCAGCCACACGCTTATTTTGGCTGGCAGCGCGACAACACCATTGGCAGCACCCCGCAACCGAACCATGCCAGTGCCGATTGGTTGACGTTTTGGCGCGACCGCCGTTTGGCCTATCAATTGCAATTGGCGGCAAGCAACGGCTATCGCGGCAATTTGCAGCGTCTTGGCGAACGCTTATGCGCGGATTTGGCGGTTTTTTTTGCCGGTTATCAGCCCGTGCCTTCGTTGTTGCATGGCGATTTGTGGGGTGGCAATGTGGCGGTTGACCGGCAAGGCGTTCCGGTTATATTTGATCCGGCCTGTTATTATGGTGACAGGGAGACCGACTTGGCTATGACCGAACTGTTTGGTGGCTTTGCAGCCGAATTTTACGCGGCCTATCAAGCACAATGGCCGCTGGAAGAGGGCTATGCGGTGCGTAAAATCCTGTATAATCTTTACCACATTTTGAATCATCTGAATTTGTTTGGCGGACATTATTTAAGCCAAGCCGAAAAGATGATCACCCTATTATTGGCCGAACTGGCGTAAACTAGGGTCTTGGCGGAGCAATGCTTTCAACATCCACGAGGACACTATGATTAAAATGTTACACCTTCTATTGGTGACGGTTTCTATTATCGGCTTTATCGGCAGGATTATTTTGTCCGAAGCCCAATCCCCGTATGTCAAACATAAATTTGTGGTGGTCTTTCCACATGTGGTCAATGCCTTATTATTGCTTAGCGGGTTCACGTTAGTGTTCCAAGGGCAATGGCTAGCAGGCGAATATGGCTGGATTGTCGCTAAAATAATCGCCTTGCTGGGTTATATAGCTTTGGCAACGGTTGCCATGCGCCAGCGCGGTCAAAACCGTTGGTTGGCGTTTTTTGGGGCAATGGCCTGTTTTACTTATATTGCCATTGTGGCGGTCACCAAAAACGCGCTGTTTTTTCTTTAAGGGCAATACACATTTTCCTGCCGGTGATGCATCAGCATTGCCTTTTGTCCCCTTTCCGGTACATTCAACTTAAATGCCATCAGGCGCACTTTACAAGTGCTGCCCTGTCGGTTTCTGTGCTTACGATAATATCCTAAGCGGTTTTTTATTTTGGGTTGATCGCCAATGTTCATCAATACCTTACCCATTATTTACACCTATACCCATCTGTTTTCAGCGGTTGAGGCCGGTCTGTTCATAACCGCATTGTTTTTGCTGGTTTATGTGTACACGCCACCCAGTGACCGTCATTGGCATGAAGCCAAATTGCCTGGCTGGTATCTGTTCCTTCATGCGGCTTGGTTAGGTAATGCGGCGTTATGGCGGGCATTTTGGCCTTTTTTAGTGTTTGTCAATGGCGTGTTGGCGTACATTGATTATCGGATTGACAGCCTGACCTACACAGTTGCCAGCTGGATAACTGTGCATTTTATGCTGATATTGCCCATCGTATGGTGGTTGGTGGCCGTATGGCGTTGCACCAGCCATACCCGCTTCCGGCTATTCGGTTGTTTTGCCCGTACCGTGACTTTATGCCTGATTATCGAGTTTATTTTGCGCTTTATCATTACCGTCAAATACCCCAACACCTTTTTTGATTGCCATTTAATGGTGGTGCAGTTTGGCGATTGCCTTTGATTGATTTTTAAATAATGGCAAACAAGCATCGAACACTGCATGGCATGTGATTATAATAGGCAGTTTTTAAATTTATAAAGGGGTTGTAATGAACCAAGACAGCATCACGCTTGTACAAAATTATTATGCGGCTTTCAATAGCGGCGACATGGACACTTTTTTAAACCTGCTCACCGATGATGTTATCCACGACATCAACCAAGGCAAGCGCGAAATAGGCAAGGCGGCTTTCACCCAGTTTATGGCTTGCATGAATTTTAACTATAAAGAACAGTTGGTGGATATGGTCATCATGGCCACTGCCGATGGCAGCCGAGCCGCCGCTGAGTTTGTAGTATTAGGGGAATATATCAAAACCGATGAAGGCTTGCCAGTGGCTAACGGGCAAACCTACCGCTTGCCCGCCGGTGCATTTTTTGAAATCAGTGACGGTAAAGTGGCCCGCATCACCAACTATTACAATCTACAGGATTGGATTGCCCAAGTGGGCGGTTAATCGTATCTCTGTTCCACCGTGCGCAATTGGCATGACGGCATTTATGGGGCGTAAGCTGGGTTACCTTGTTTGCGTTCCTTTTGTCCAAGCGGTAGCTATTGCTAGATGTTCCAAGCCTAACATCAAAAAAATTAAAATTCTATAAAAATTAATGCATTAAAAAAGTCTTATTCTGTTTCTGTTGATTGGTTTTATCGCCATCAAAAACTACGTCTAACACCACTCAATAACCTATTTGTGAAATGTACTACGATGACAACTGACGACATGAGGGCTGCGTGTGAACGCGGCGAATCAAAAACCGACTGCATTGGTGCGCCAAAATCAGCTTAACAGCATCGAACCGGAAGAGGATGAAGATTCAACCCGGCCTACTGTTGAATGACAACTATTGTGATACAGGGTGGCCCTAAAAAGCCACGCATTACACGGCGGTAAATTCTGCCACAGCAACCTGCACAAAGCGGCTAGGCAGCTTGCGGTGCGTGTTGATGTCGTCATGATCGGCTTCAATTTTTTTAGCACCTGAATATCAAAATATTGTTCGCTGCAAAAATCGCACTCGAGGCACAGCACCTGTTCCACAACCAACATAGCCTCTTGGTTTTGGTGCAGATAACGGGTGGTTTTAGCCGTCAGGTGTTGGTGGCCACAAAAAACGCATTGCCCAGTCATGGTCGGTTGCCTCGCTCAAAAGGGTTGATAAATTTGGGTGGACTAGGAATATAGACGGTGATAATCAGCAAATAGCCAGCCATATTGCCACAGACCACATGCGCCGGTTTCCCCGCATCGACAAAGCCGACCAGCAGACAGCTCCCGCCACGCCCCGTGTCAGCATGGTGCAATCCATTCCCGCCTTATAGTATTCCGCTGCATTGCCTATAATTGGGTAAAAATATTGCCATAATCAGTACATTTTTAGCGTGGGGGTAATGTTTTCCATTAGATATTGTTGTGAGACGATGTGTCCTTTTTCAGCCGCTTTGCGATGCCAGAAAACGGCTTGCTGATGATCTTGCTTGACACCTAGCCCCTTGGCATACATAAAACCTAATGCAGACTGCGATCTTGTATGGCTTTGCTTAGCAGCTTTGCGATACCAGAAGACAGCTAGAGTATCGTCCTGTTTAACACCTTGCCCGATGAAATACATACGTCCTAAGTTATACTGTGCATCAGCAATATTATTTTGTTCTGCGGCCTTAAGATAGCAGGACAGTGCTTGTGAGTAGTTTTTTTTCTTAACGTACATTCTGCCCAAGTTGCACTGTGCAGTCGGATAGTTTTGTTCTGCAGCCTTGCGATACCAGAAGGCAGCTTGCGTGTCGTCCTGTTCGACACCTTGACCGTTTTCGTACA
>CAIYOW010000030.1 GCA_903927955.1 uncultured Methylococcaceae bacterium
ATCGCCCAGTTCTGCCATATCTTTAACGGCTTCAGGATGGCGGGCCGTCACTACGGTGCGGTAGCCCAGTTTTAATACATGGCTGGCGAGTTCGCGACCAAAGCCGGTTGAGCAACCGGTAATAAACCAAACCGGTCTTTCGTTGTTTGTCATTGTCATTGTCATTGTCATTGCAGTTTATCCTTGTGGCGTTATGCTTCAGCGTGTGGGTAAGATTCGCCAAAAGCGTTCTACAGAACCGTAAGGCTATTACCCATCTGGGTCGCTATAGTCTTCGTTCCACACACCAAAGTCTGTTTGCCAGCGCACATAGGTGAACAGTAATCTGCAATGAGTAGAAAGCGTGATAACGCACCGACATAAGCTTGCCTTCCCTGTAAAACTATGTTTTCCTCAATTCAAATGGAAAACTAGAATATGAAAACTGATGAAGAAATCCAAAAAGATGTAATAACAGAACTTAACTTTGATCTTATCGTTAACCAGGCAGAAATTGGCGTTGAGGTAAAAAACGGTGTCGTCACTCTGACTGGTCATGCCAGTAATTATTCAGAAAAATGGAATGCCAAAATCGCTGCACAAAGGGTTGCTGGTGTGAAAGACTTGGTGATTGATATGGACATTATCCTGCCGGAAACGTGCAGACGCACCGATACCGAAATCACCCAATTTGTAGAAAATATTTTACGCTGGGAAACGTTTCTGCCGGAAAATACTGTAAAGGTTACGGTTGAAAATGGCTTGGTCAAACTGTCCGGTGAAGTGGAGTGGGAATACCAATGCCTATTGATTATAGAGGCGATTCGCCATGTCACCGGTGTCACCGGTGTGACTGGATTGATCGACAACATCAAGCTGAAACCAAAGACCGGTTCAAACGCTATAAAAGCAGTCATCGAAGCCACGTTGAAACGCCGCTCTAGAGTCACTGTGCAAAATATCCAGGTTACCGTCCAAGACGGCGAAGTAACCTTGACAGGCAATGTCCTTAATTGGTCTGACCGTTATTTAGCGACCCTTTCCGCTTGGAACACACCTGGCGTCAGCAATGTAAAAGACCACATGGGTTTCACTAACTGATGGCAGGTGAACATATACCTACTTATTGCCAAGCATATAAAAAATATAAAATTATTTAATATTAATGGCTTATAATAATTTTACAGGCAGTTTAGCGTGGCACAATTATTCTGTCATAGGAGAAAAACGATATGAAAAACCCAATAACAATTTTAGTCAGTTTATTTTTAACGGGATGTACAGTCATGGGCATACGAAGCAGCGAGGAAGCGCCTTACAGTTTATTGTCGGAAAGCGACAATATCCAAATCCGGCAGTATCAGCCCGTGCTGATGGCGGAAACAGTCATTGAAGCCAATTATGAGGATAGTGGTGGCATCGGTTTTAAACGCTTGGCGGGATATATTTTCGGCGGCAATGTCCAGAAGCAAAAAATGGCAATGACCGCACCTGTTTTGCGTGAAGCGGTGAGCGAAAATATTGCAATGACTGCGCCTGTTTTGCAGCAAAAAATGGGCAATCAGTGGCTGATGGCATTTGTGATGCCGTCAGGTTATACACTAGAGACCTTGCCCACTCCGTTAGACAATAAGATCATTATTAAACAAGTACCCGCCAAAAAAGTGGCGGTATTACGTTATTCCGGCAGTATAAATGAAGAACGAATTGCTGAGAACAGCCAAATTTTGTTGGAATGGCTGGCGCAAAACCACTACAAACTACTTTCAGCAAGCCGTTCTGCGGCATTTGACCCACCGTGGACTTTACCATTTTTACGCCGTAATGAAGTACATGTGGATGTTGAATAGGTTGAGTAGAAGGAGGGGAAATTACAAGGAAGGCGGTTCAGCCAAGGGCGCGTGCCGCTTGATAGACTATACATTACAGCAAGTGACAGCTTAACCCTGTGCCTGGAAAATTGTTTGCATGTTGTGGGTGCATATCTGCGGCAACAAGACATTGCCGCTGACATATCAATTGCCTATCACATACCTTTTTTCACATCTTTGGCTGCGCCTTCGACATGTTGACCACCGTTCTCCACGTCTTTGCCCATACCTTCGATGGTGTTACAAGCTGTTAACGTAGCCATAAAACCCAACAGCATTAGCCAAGCTAAAATTTTCTTTGTCATGATGAATCTCCAAAAAGTATAAAAAATTCCGCCAAATCGACATGACCTGCCGGAAGCTGCCAATAAAATCATTAACTTTACTAGCTTTTAGAATAAGCGGCTTAATGCCGCTATTTTTTCGCGTATTCCTAAACTTAGGAAGTACTTTATCGAATCCGTGTAGAACCTAAATTACCACAGTTAGCTGTTCTTGCCTGCAACCACTAACAAACCACAGCCCGCCACCATTGCCGCCACTCCAGCCCAGACTGGGATGTTGACTGTTTGGGTGTCTTTAACCGTCAGCTCCAAAGCGCCTATTTTGGCTTCCTGAGTTTCTTTGGGATAACTGAATTGACCGTACACCAGCCCTAGTAAGCCAGCCACAATTAATACAATTGCCATTATTTTGACTAAACCCATTTTGCTACCCCTAAAAATATGAATGCTACACTTGGAATACTGCCAGCAACCACTTGTTATTACAGTACACGCCGTCCTTGAACGATGCGCACTAAAATCATAATGACCGCAATGACCAAGAGAATGTGGATAAATCCGCCCAATGTATAAGCAGAAACTAAACCAAGCACCCAAAGGATGATTAATATGAGTGCGATACTTTCTAACATGTCTATATCTCCTTAAGAATCCGCCAAAGTGTGAAGATAAAAAACCACCGATAAAAGTGAATGCTGCTGAAGGCGAAAAAACCTGCTTGCCTATGCCAGCAATATTTGCTTGATCTTAAATTTGAATGTATTTCCTCTGGCTTGGCTAGATAGTACTAGCAAAACGGAACGCGTTCGGTGCGGCAACGTACATAGGAAATGCCTTTAGGTGTGGTGTTTATCGATCGCTGCAAACTTGACTGGATATATTAAAAATAACGGAAAAATACGGCAGGCATAAATTCACCTGCCGAGTTGTCATGCAAAATCCAGAGGCTTATTATTTCGCCGCTTTCAAATGGGTGACAGCTTCTTCGGCGGATTTCTTCGCCACGTCGGCATGACCCAATTTGCCTTGGTCAATAGCATCGTCCAAGCTTTTGATGCCCGCAGTCAGATGCTCACTGGCGACGGTGGCATGGCCTTTTGCCGCCTCGGCATGTTCGGCAATTTTTTTGCCATCGTTAGCTTTGGTTGCCGCTTCGGCATGTTTAAGCGCTTCTGCTGTATGGCTTTCTGCGGCATGAGAAAACGATGAGGTGGCAGACAAAACAATACCTATGCATAGAGGAATAATTTTCATCATATTGTTTTTAAACGTATTTTCCTGTGTAACTGTGGAATGGAGGGTGAAATATAACTACTTTTTTACGAAAGGAGTATCAGATGCTGTTTTTAAGGTCTTGCTTTAAATCACCAAAACCGGATTTTGCTTTACCGATATTTTTTTCAAGATTGCCTTTTTGTTCCAAAGACGCATCATCCAGAATGACACCGGCGGCTTCTTTGATTTTACCTTTAGCTTCTTCGGCACGGCCTTGCACTTGTTCTTTGTTCATGATTATCTCCAGTTAATAGTAGGATCATGGCTATATATAGCCACAGATAAAGCGGGGAAAGTGATTCCTGTCGCTTGGTAAATACCTTACAGGCAAAATCAACCCTATTCGGTACGGCAGCACACAAAAGCTGGCGTTTTGTACCCCGTGATAATGACAACCCACCACTGTAGGGGCTTATGCAGGGGCTTATGTACGATGGCGTACCGACCTTGCCCAGTGCTTTTAGATAAACTCAGGCTAGGCTTGTAAAACATCAAGCCATACCTAGCTAATCTTGGCATTTACCAAGATGGCGATCTTTTTCGCTACTGGAGACACGCATGAAAAAATTAATCCCGCTACTTACCGTGCCTGTTTTGAGCATGGTACTGATTGGCACAGCTTGTGCCACCGATGTTCAAGACAAGCAAAAAGAATTGGTTGAAAAACAGCAGGAAGTCACTGACACGCAACAGGAACTCAATAAAGCCACCCTGAAAGCCACTGACGAACGGGTCAGCGAGGTTAATAAGTCTATGCAGCAAATCAGCCGTGCCAGCAAGATCATCGGCAGCAAAGTGACTAGCCCTAGCGGTGAGAGCTTAGGCGGTATCAAAGAATTGGTGCTTGACCCTGACAGCGGTCAAGTGGTGTATGCGGTGGTCAGCTTCGGCGGTCTGTTTGGGCTGGGCAACAAATTGTTTGCCTTGCCTTGGAACTCGTTACATTGGTCCCGTGATAAGGAAAATTATGTTTTGAATGTCGGTAAAGACACCTTAAAGAAAGCCCCTGGGTTTGATAAGAAGCATTGGCCTGATAGTTCTAATAAATGGGATCAGTGGCGAGAAGAAATTGAACAGTTTTACCGTGCCAAACCGTAATAACTGATTGCTGAAGACCTCTCAGGTTGGTACAACCTGAAAGGTCTTCAAAAAAGCTTTAGTCTCCAAAGTCTCCAAAGTCTCCAATGCGTCCGTGTGTTTAGCCGCTTGCGTGAACAAACAGCCCTCCCCTCATTACCTAGGAAATATTCATGAATACTGCAATTACTACCGATATGTTTAAAGTTTCTAGCCTTGCCTTAGCTTTAGGCGTGGTCGTTGGCTTACCTGTACAGGCGGAATCCGTCGCTGCTATTACGGCGGTGAACAAAACCATCCCAGAACCCAAAACGATGGAAAACTGCCATTCCATGCCTGCCCAGAAACAAAAAATGCTTGATGACATGAAAGCCCAAGATGCCGGACTCACCGAAGAGTTGGCCAAAATGAACAGCGCACCGGATGACAAGAAGGTAGGCTTGATGGCGGCTGTGGTTACACATATAGTTGAACAACGCATCGCTATGGATGCGCGTAAGGCCAAAATAGAAGAAATGATGATGCTGCACATGCAAATGCGCAAAGAAGCCGAAGCCATGCCGCACGCGGCGGCACCGACAGAAAGCAACAAAAAATAACCAATATTTGGGTTTTGTATTGAACCTGAAAGGTTTTAAAAGCCTTTCAGGTCGGGTGCAAGCTTTTGACAGATAAATTTTTTGACCAACCATCGCACCACTGTGTTGTGGTAGCAAACCGTTAAGGCGATAACTAAGCTGACAATTTACGCGGTGTAATGCCGGTCAGTTATGACCACGACCATTGTTACTGTCGCCATTCCTATTGCCGTTCCTGTTGCCGTTGCTATTGCTATTGCCGTCACGGTGATCATTTTCATGATAGTCTGACCGTCCATCCCGTGGTTTGCCGGCATTGTTTTTTCTGTATCGGGGCGCGTATTCGCGGTTGTACCAATCGTGCCGGACGAAATAGACCCGTTCATTGCAGGCGTTGTATTGGTTGCAATATTTTGGCCACTGTCGGGCATGTCCGGAACGGACGCGCAGGTAAATGGGCGGGCGGTTTATCGGCACATCTTGGTTGGTTTTTGGTTGTGGGTAATACACGCGCGGGGGCGGATAACCACCGACATTTAAGCGACCATAAAAGCCCGGCTCGCCGACATTGGTGGGGACAGCGGCACTGACTTCGGTTGTAAAAGCAAAGAAGGTGGCTACGGCGATTGCCAGCGCAATTAAAAAGCGTTTCATTATTTGTCCTTATTGTATGGTTAGTGGTCGGGATGATCCGCTAATAATGAAAAAACATCTGTTCGCTGGCAGACATAAAAAATAGATCAGCCCCCCTAATTTTAAGGTGGGCGTATGGCAAGACTCATAGATAACCCTTGTCGATAACCCTTGCCATTGATGCTGTGCCGGGTATTCTATGGTGATAGAGCTTAAGTTAATAAAGGGTTTGGCAGGGTATCGGTGACGTCTTTGCCTATGCCGCGATAACCGATAAAACGTCCGGACTGCTCGAATATAGGTTCACCGCTGACCATCAGGTATTGCCGTGTCCCATCGGTCTTAATGCGGCTGTAGACAAAATCCAGAAACGGTTTTCTGGCGGCTAGGTTTGCCTCAAGGACTTGCCGCTCCACTTCATTCCAAATCACGCCTTGATCTTCTGCCTTGACACTGCTGCCGTTTACGCGGATGCCGAGCATTTCAAACACTGGGCCGTATATTTTGATGAATTCGCCATTTCTGTCCTGCTCCCAATACCAGTCAGACGACAGCTCAGTCAAACGCCGGAAACGTTCTTCACTGACGCGCAATTCCGCGGTGCGTTCCAATACGATTTGTTCTAGCGTTTGGTTGTAATTTTCCAGTTTTTTGTATAATAAGCGCACTTCCAGCATATTATGGATACGGGTTTGCACTTCGACCAGGTCAAACGGTTTGCTGACAAAGTCTTTCGCACCCGCCTTCAGGGCGCGTAACTTATGGCTGGGTTGGGCAGTTATCACCAAGACCGGTAGATAACCTTCGGTATCAACCAATTTAAGTTCTTCCATCACTTGGAAGCCGTCCATAACGGGCATTTGCAAATCAAGCAAGATCAGGTCGTAGCAATGTTTGCTGTGCAGCTTGCTGACCTCGGTCGGATTAGTGGTCGAGGTGATATAGCTATAACCCGCATCTGCGAGCATTTGCTCAAGCAGCATCACATTAGAAGACTGATCGTCGACAATCAGAATGTTGGCGCTGAGGATTTCTTCTGTGCTTATCATGGGTGTTGTCCGGTTTCGTGGGGTTGGCTCAAGCCTGTTTCATAGTATTTCATCACTTCATTCAGGGTATTTATAAATTCATTAATTTTTATGGGTTTAGTCAGATAACGGAAGAATCCCGCTTGTAGCCCTTGGTCAATTTCACTGTGCAGGGTACTGGTGCTGATAGCGATGACCGGTATGCCCGCCGTTAAAGGGTCTTCACGCAGAATACCCAAGGCTTCTAGGCCACTGATACCGGGCAGGTTGATGTCCATCAAGATCATATCTGGATGGTGGATACGCGCTAGGGCAATGCCTAGCCTTGCCGTAGTCGCACAGAGCACATTGATGTTTGGATAATCGGCAATAATTTGCTTGACCAGCAGCAAATTGGCCGGATTGTCTTCCACATAAAGCACGGTGAAAGATGCAGCATCGGTAGGCAATGACTTTTCGCCCAGCAGCAGCGGGGCATTGGAGCGGCTTAGTTCGACCCAAAAGACACTGCCTTCGCCAACCTTGCTTGCCACGCCGATAACGCCGCCCATCAATTCTATCAGCCGTTTACTGACCACTAGACCAATGCCGGTACCTTCCTCATTGCCTGTTTCCTGCCCTAGCCGATTGAAGGGTTGAAAGAGTTGGGCCAGTTGTTCTTCGGACAAGCCTTTGCCCGTGTCGTGGATGCTGATACGGACACGTTCCGCCGTTTCCAAGCTGTAGGTGACATCAATCTGGCCGCCGACACGGTTGTATTTGATGGCATTGGACAGCAAGTTAAGAAACACTTGCTTAACCCGTGTCCGGTCGGCCCAGACCATACAGGGATTGTCAAAGAGGGGGAAGTTCATGCGGATACCGCTAGTTTGTGCTTGCAGCGCTATCATCGCTTGGCAATCGCCTAATACTTCGCTTAGGGAAATGGCTTCCAAAGACAAGGACAACTTACCCGATTCGATCATCGCCATATCGAGTATTTCATTGATGAGTTCCAACAAATACCAACCTGCATGGAGAATTTGGTCGGTACCGGTCTTTTGGCGCTGTGTCAGCGGTGGCGATCCCGCTTCAAGCAACTGGGCAAAGCCTAGGATGGCATTTAAGGGCGAACGTAATTCATGGCTCATGTTGGAGAGAAAATCCGATTTTGCCCGGTTGGCATTTTCTGCCGCCGCCTTGGCGTTGTTCAGTTCCGTTTCAATAAGTTTGCGTTCGGTGATGTCACGGATGGCACTGGACACCAAACGGCCTTTTTTAGTTTCCAAAGGGCTTAGGCTAACTTCTATAGGAAACTCGTCGCCATTCTTACGCCTACCCTGCAAATTGATGCCGCCATTCATGTCGCGTGGCAGAGGCTCGACCAGATATTCTGCACGCAAACCAACATGCGCATTGCGAAAACGGGAGGGCATCAGCATCTCGACCGGCTCGCCGATCAGTTCGGCACGGCTGTAGCCAAACAGGGTAATAGCCAGGGCATTGACCAGGACAATCTTTCCTCGCTCATCAACGATGACAATGGCATCGGGTGCGGCTTCCAATAAGGCGCGGAATTGCTCTTCACTGTCACGCAAAGCCTGTTCAGCGTTCTTTTCCGTGGTGACATCCAATGCGACCAAGGTGGCATGTACCAGCCTAGGTGGCCCGCCCTCCGTTTCGAAGACGGCTTGTTTGCGTACCCGCAACCAGCGCACCTGACCATCAGGCCAAACGACACGGAAATCCATCAACAAATACCCGTTATCCTGAACGCCTAGTGTTTGGGTAATGCACTGCATCACTTCGGCACGGTCATCGGGATGGAAGCAGGCATGGAAGGCACTACGCGGCACTGTTAGCGCCTCGGCCCCTAGGCCAAACATGTGTGCCGCCTCGGCAGAAAAATGCGCCAAGCCCGTGCGGTAATCCACATCGGCAAGACCCAAACCTGAAACTTGCACACCCAAGGCTAAGCGTTCTTCACTTGTCCGTAAGGCTTGCAAAGTCACCATCCGTTCGCGCAATAGCGTGAAGCGTTCTATGGAGTTTTCCACCGCGCGGGTCAGGCTTTCCGGTGTGATCCAATGTTTACCGACATAATCTTGTGCGCCTGCACGCAGCAACGACGAACCCTCTTCTTTAACCGATCCGGTGACGACAACCACTGGGTACGGCGGCAATTCGGCCCCATCACACATGGCCTTCAGGACTTCATCACCGTTCATATCGGGCAGGTAATAATCCAGGATGATGCATTGATAATAGTCGGACGGCTGGTCACGGATTTTTTGCAAGGCTTCTGCGCCGAGTTGAGCCTCGGTAAAACAGTAGCGGCGCTCCGATCCCTGCAATAGCTTTTGCCGAAGATCGGCACAGTCATTAGCATCATCTTCGATCAACAAAATATGCCAGCGCTTATTATTTTTCATATTGCTGATAGTAGTTCAGAGGATAATCAAGGTGTTTTTGAAGCAGGCATTAAATCAACGGCATTCGTTTTCATTACCCCCCCCCCCCGCGAATCAAACACGGAAGGGTAAAATAAAAAGTGCTGCCGACACCGATGGTTGAATCCAACCATATTGTGCCGCCGTGGCGATGAACCACTTTTTTGACTACCGTCAAGCCCGCACCCACCCCGCCGCCAAACCCTTCACGGCCATGAAGCCGTTTAAACATCCGGAAAATTTGTTCAAAATGCCGCTGTTCTATACCGATACCGTCATCACGCACATAGAAAATAATCTGCCCGTCGGCCCGGCCAAAGGCGTTGATCGGCCTATCCAGGTCATCCACTGCAAAATAACCCAATTCGATGCGTGGACAAGCATGGTGGTTATACTTAATGGCGTTGCTGACCAAGTTGCTGAAAATTTCCCGCACCCGAACCGCGTCACAATCGATGGTGGGCAAAGGCCGGGGCAGAACGATAGTGCAGGTATTGTCATTCTGGCGTATACCGATC
Organism: uncultured Methylococcaceae bacterium; assembly: GCA_903927955.1. Classification (GTDB taxonomy): domain Bacteria; phylum Pseudomonadota; class Gammaproteobacteria; order Methylococcales; family Methylomonadaceae; genus Methylovulum. The sequence continues at coordinate 9,673 of CAIYOW010000030.1, forward strand.
ATTTCCAACGCTTCGGCAAGAAGGTCATTGAAATCGATGGCTTCAAATTCCAAACTGGTGCGACCAACGCGGGCAAAATGCAGCAAGGAATCCAATAAACTGTCCATGCGCACGGTCAGCTGCATCAGATTTTCGACGCGTTGACGGTTTTTGACATCCAAGTTTTGCGCACCGTCCAACAATTGATGGGCATAACGCTGAATGCCCCGCAAAGGTTCTTTAAGGTCGTGCGAAGCGACGTAGGCGAAAGCATCCAGCTCTTCGTTGCTGTTAGTCAAATCGACATTCAATGCCGTCAACTGTTCTGACCGCGAAATGACCAGTTCCATCACTAATAGCCGTAGCCGTATGGCAGAATCAATTTCCAATAAAGACCACGGCAAAGCCCGCTGGCGCACCGATTCGACGAACAGATCAAAGGAGCGGCGCGGGTTAAGACGCACCCCGGGCGAGCCTGACTGCAAGGGCTTATCCTTCGGATTACCTGCCCAATTGACAGTTTGTATAGTTTCAGGGCGAAACCAAACAACCAGGCTACGCCTCAGCCGCGACACCCGCACCGCCAAAACCCCGCTAGCGACTGCCGCCAGTTCAGCCCCCCCGGGATACTCGTTAGACAGTGAATGAGTGGCAAACACTGGACGCGATTCCAGCTCAAATTCCGGACGTTGGTTAAGCCATTCCGCTAGAGCCTCCAGTTGTGGTTCAGTCGGCGTTTGCCCGGCACACCACCAACGGCCCAGATGATACAAAGCGGCACCCGTGGCATCCATCGCATCCAGCAACGATGGTTGACTGTCTGACAACGCTAACAAATCATTTTCCATGGCCGCCTTGGCAACCAGTTGTTGATGGATACCTTCCAATCTCAAACGATACAGCAGTTGTTCGCGTTGTTCGGCAGATTTGAGTTGCAAGGAGGTGACTTGTGCCAGCAATTCACAGGCGGCCCGTAATTGATAAGGAAAATGGCGGGGGGTCAGGTGGTGGCAGGCAATTAATCCCCACAATTCGCCATCTATCATGATCGGCATGGTCAATGCCGCCACCACGCCCATATTGGTCAGATATTCTGTGTACATCACCGATGCCCCGCGCAAAGCGCAGTAGGTCATGTTCAACGGAAGCCCCGTGTCGGGATTGGCCAGCGGGAGCAATTCCACCAGTTCGCCGCTGGCATCAGACAAAGGCCGTATCCACAGTTTTTTAAAAATGTCCCGCGCCGGTTTGGGGATGTCTGATTCTGGATAATGCAAACCTAACCAAGGTGGCAAATCGTCGCGCTTGCTTTCGGCAAACACTTCGCCGTGCAAATCGGCGTGGAAACGGTACACCATTACCCTATCCAATTGTGTGAGGTTACGGACTTCTTGGGTGACACCTTGGCAAAATCCGCGCAGGCTATTGCTGGTTTGCAAGCGCTGCACCGACTCTTTTACGCGCGAAAAATAATCGATGGTGGACGGGTTTTCCGTACGGTCGGTAGCCTCAAACTCCAAAATGGCCACACCGTCTATAATATGGGTACAGACATCAAGGGCGGGCACACCCGCTTTGGCAGGTAGTGTAAAAACGTAGAGCGGTGAATGTTGGACGGGGTCATGTGCCAGCACTGCGCGCAAATGCAGTGCATTAGCCTCCCCCACCACTAAGCCTAGGCTTTGCCCTAGCAAGCATTCTGGCGATTTATTTAGAAATTGTGCGCTGTTCCCGCTGGCTTGCAGTATGGTCAAATCCAGCAACCGCAGCACCAGCAACACGCCATTTGCTTGGATACAACCGGGCGTTTGCACGGGTTCACTGTCACAATTGGTAAGCGAAACGCCGTGCCGCTTGATGCTGTAAATACCGTCTGCCCAAGGCCGGATGGTGTCGGTCATGTTGAATTGTTGTCCTAGTTAATAATTGATGTTGTGTTCCGCTGTAACGTCTAACACGCTTCACCAAACCAAGGTTGCGCCGCCGTTAATCAACTGAACAACCACCAGCTAAAGCTGGTGGGTTCGTATAATGGACTAAAGTCCGGATACGGGTCATAAGACCCGTTCATGTTTCGGTTCTAAAATTATCATCTCCTTTAGGCTCGAAATGATGTTCCAGATAATTTTTTA
>CAIYOW010000031.1 GCA_903927955.1 uncultured Methylococcaceae bacterium
GCCCACCCTACCCAAACTAGACCCCGTGCGAATGAATTCGCACCTACCAAGCAGGCCTCCACTGTAGGTGCGAATTCATTCGCATTTATCAAGACCCAACTTGACAAATCCAATGCCCCGTGACTCTAATACCACAAACTTAACACCCATAACCCCCGCCCATGCGCTTCCTCGACGTAAAAACCGACTTCGCCTTCAAAAAAGTGTTTGGCAGCGAGGACAGCACGGACATTCTGATCGACTTCCTCAACGCCGTGCTGGAATACCCGCCCGAACGGACCATCACCGCGCTGACCATTGTCGACCCCTACCAGATACCTCTGCTCAAGGGCATGAAAGACACCTATGTGGATGTCAAGGCCAAACTGACCGACGGGCGGCAAGTGATCATTGAAATGCAGGTGCTGAATGTCCCGGGCTTTGAACAGCGGGTGTTGTTCAACGCCGCCAAAGCCTACTCGGTGCAACTGCAAAAGGGCGACGACGACAGCCTGGCAAAGCAACCGCACATCCAGCAAGCCTTCGACATCGCCAACGAAGCCGGTATGAGCCAAGAGGAACTGGACGCACAGGACAAGCGCCACGACTTCATCCGGCTGCAACGGGGCAGCATTGAGAAGGCGTTGCAGGATGGTTTGGATGACACCACCATTGCCAGCAAAACCGGCCTGACCGAAGCGCAAGTGGCACAGCTTAGAACTTAGCCCGCCTGTATCGGCGGGCTAATAATGTTGGGCAGAGGGTAAGCCGAACAGGGGCATGCCTAGGGTTAAGCACCCGCCACAATCCGGTCAAAGATAACGCAGCACCGCCAGCAAGCTGGCATCCGCCACATAAACATCAGCCAATTCGCGCACCACAGGCCGCTCCACCACGCCGCCAAAACCAATGGTGAAAGCCCCTGCCTGCTTGGCTTCCATATCAGTTTTACCATCGCCTATCATAGCCAGCTTGCCTTGTCCGGCCAACAAACCCGCCACAATGGCTTTGCCGCCGCTTTTTGCCAATGGTGAAGTGCTGTCAAAATGGCTATAGCTGCCGTCACTGTTGAAGAAAACATCAACCGCATGGACTTGCTCGGCAGCTAGCCCTAATAGTTGCGCGAGCGGCAAAATGGCCTGCCGTAGGCCACCGCTGACAATATGGATGGCTTTGCCTTGTGCCAACAGGGTGGCAAACACTTCTTTGACACCTTCGACCATTTCAGCAATGTATTGTTCCGCCAATGCCGCTATGCTGGCTTGGTCAGGCCGGATAAGCGACAAGCGTTGCCCGTACACTGCTTCTAGCGGCACGTCGCCATTCATAGCCAAGTCGGTTAGCCGTGCCATTGCCTCGCCCAGACCCACGTGTTTTGCCAATTCATCAATGCCTTCTATCTTGCTTAGGGTGCTGTCGCAATCAAAGCAGACGACCTCAAAGCTCATAAAATAATTTGGGTGGCTTTGTGTACGGCGGGAATGGCGGCAATTTTTTGTAACAAGTCCGGACTCAATGGTTCGGATACACTGATAACCGCCATAGCTTGTTGTTGTTCGTCGGCGGTGCTGACTTGCATCCGTGAAATGTTGATGTTGGCATTACCCAACACGGCACTTATAGCGGAAATCATGCCGGGTTTGTCATCATGACGGGTCATCACCAATGTGCCTGCGGGCACCACTTCAATATCAAAATGGTTAATGCACACCAAGCGCGGTTGGCGACCGCCCAATAATGCCCCTGACAAAGTGATCTTTTGATCGGCAGTGCTGCCGGTCAGTTTTATCAGCGACACATAATCATGCGATTCTTGTGCCATCGATTCCACCAAGGCAATACCTTGGCGTTTGGCAAGGTTTTCAGCATTGACACGGTTGACAGGGGTGGACACTTTGCCGGATAACACACCCACCAAGGCGGCTACAGACAGAGGCCGCACCGCCACTTCTGCGGCTTTGCCAAAGGTGGCCACTTCAATTTTGGACAGTGGTTGGGTTGCCAAGCCCGCCATGATCTTTCCTAAAATAGTGGACAACGCCATAAATTCATGTGACTTTTTCAGTTCATCAGCAGACAGTCTGGGCAAATTCAAGGCATTGACGGCTTCACCCGTTTTCAGGAACATCACCGCTTGCCGGGCAATTTCCACGCTGACCGCCACTTGTGCTTCGGTGGTTGATGCGCCCAGATGCGGCGTAAACACGATATTGTCCAGTTCCAGCAACGGTGAACCGGCGGGCGGCTCGTTTTCGTAAACATCCAAGGCGGCACCGGCAATCTGTCCGGATTTTAAAGCTTCATATAAGGCATCTTCATCAATCAGGCCGCCACGGGCGCAATTGATGACCATAGTGGTTTTTTTCATCATGGCGAATTGTTCACTGCCGATGATGTTGCGTGTTTTTTCAATCAGCGGACAATGCAGGGTCAAGTAATCAGCCCGTGACACTAACTCCTCCAAGCCAACCGACTCCACGCCCAATTCGGCGAAAATTTCCGGTGCGACAAACGGATCATAAGCAATGACATTCATTTTTAAGCCCAAGCCGCGTTGTGAAACAATGCGGCCTATAGTGCCAAAACCTAAAATGGCGAGGGTTTTGTGGGCGACTTCAGTGCCCATTAATTTAGAACGCTCCCATTTTCCGGCGCGTACCGAACGGTCTGCGGTCGGCAAGTGGCGGCTTAATGACATCAGATGGGCCACTGCCAGCTCAGCAGTGGTGGTGGCATTGGCATCGGGGGTGTTCATCACAATCACACCCATTTCTGTAGCAAACGGAATATCAACGTTATCCACACCTATGCCCGCCCGGCCTATCAATTTTAAGCGGGTGGCTGCTTGCAGCACTTTACGGGTCACTTGAGTGTCGCTACGGATCAGTAAGGCATCAAAATCGCCAATGATGGCGCACAGGCCTTCTTCATCAAGCCCCGTCTGGATGTGGATTTGAATGCCGGATTGTCCGTTTAGGTAGTTGATACCAGCTTCAGCCAGTTTGTCGGAAATAAGGATTTTTTTCATGTGATTTTAAATGGGCCGTTGGCATGCAAGCTAAAAGAATATATTTTAACAGCTTTGCTATAATCCTGATATTGGCTTTAAGGGGCGGCAAAGGTTGGCGACCGGGCTTCTGACACGCGGGGCTTTGGCCTCAGGGAACAACATGTATAGCACCCTGCCGTTTAAAAAAATGCTTGCCATATTTGCCGTAGCGGCTGTTTGTCTTGGCATTGCTTGGGCAGGGTGGCTTGCACAAGCCGATAAGAACGCACCGGACGAGGGCTTCATGACCATAACAGGACAGCCTATCGCGCTTAAAGAGTTGCGCGGCAAACCGGTATTGGTGGTGTTTTGGGCGACGGATTGCCCTAGTTGCCTGAAAGAAATCCCTGATTTGCGCGCCTTGTATCAGCGCTACCACGCACTAGGGCTGGAGATTATCGCGGTGGCAATGGCTTACAACCCGCCTAGCGAGGTGGTGGCAGTGTCTCGGGCCATGCAGTTGCCTTATCCAGTCGCGCTGGATTTAAACTCGGCACATGCCAAAGCATTTGGCGATGTGCAGTTGACACCCAGCACTTTTTTGATAAACCCAAAGGGTATGATTGAGAAAAAAATAACCGGCCTGTTTGATAAGGGCGAAATGCAGGCCGCCATTGAACAGTTTTTGAAGGAATAAGCCATGCTCTGGTTAAAAGCACTGCATCTGATTTTTATGGTCACTTGGTTTGCGGGGCTGTTTTATTTGCCGCGTTTGTTTGTTTACCACGCCATGAGCGAAGACCCAATTAGTAAGGAACGCTTTAAGGTGATGGAGCGCAAATTATATTTTGGCATTATGACACCCGGCATGGTAGCCACTTTTATATTTGGCATTTGGATGTTACATGATTATGCTTGGGCAATTTATGGTGCCAGCGGTTGGTTGCATCTAAAATTGGCGTTATTGGCGGTGTTGCTGGTTTACCATGTGCTTTGCGGCATTTGGCTGGCTGATTTCAAACATGACCGCAATCACCATTCCCATGTCTATTACCGCTGGATGAACGAAGTACCGGTGTTATTTTTGGTGGCTATAATACTGTTGGCTGTGGTCAAGCCTTTTTAGGCTAAGTGCTTACCGCTCAACAAATATCATTCAAGAAAAGGAAGACAAGCCATGTTTGAAGTGATTAGGCTGTTGTTTGCCCTATGCGTGTTGCAAAAAGGCCCGCAAGACTTACCCTATTCGCCATTTCTGTTAAAGCTGTTGCTGGCGGGCAATTTTTTGGTCGGGGTTTTAATTGCTAGGCTCGATTCAAATTGGTTAAGTGCCGCCCTGCAATCGCTCACTAGCTTATTGGTGGCCTGTATTTTCTGTTGGCTTTGCCTTTATTTCGGCCGAAAACGCGCCCGGCTTAACCAAACCTTAGGTGCGATACTGGGCGTTGATGCCATGATTGGTTTTTTCTCTTTGCCTGCCATAGCCACACTGTCAATTAATCAGGGTGGCTTAACGGTTGTTCTGCTACTCATTGGCTTAATAGGCTGGCATTGGACGGCGATTGGGCATATTATCCGCCATGCACTGGATCAGAGCCTAAGCTTCGGCTTCGCCATAGCGTTATTATATCTAATAGCAAGCTATCAAATTATGGCTTTGCTGTTCCCTGAAATCCCTAAAACCACCTAGGAACAACCACCATGAACCACTACCAACATATTTTGCTTTCCGTCGATTTTTTCGCGCAAGACAACCTGATTGCCGAACGGGCCAAAGCTATCGCAGAAAAATTTCAGGCAAAACTCAGCATCATCCATGTCATGGAACCCATGCCCATTAACGATGCCGGTCTCGGCGGCGAAATGCCTGTCAATTTCGATTTGATGAACGCATTGGAAGACACGGCAAAACAAAGCTTGGCGCGGTTAGCCACTAATTTGGATGTGCCTAAAGAGCGGCAGTGGTTGGAGATAGGTAACCCCAAGTACGAAATTGTTAGGGTTGCCGCTGACAACGGCGTTGATTTAATAGTGGTCGGCTCTCATGGGCGGCATGGTTTGGCATTAATGCTCGGTTCAACCACTGATGGCATTGTCCATAAAGCACCTTGCGATGTGCTGGCGGTGCATTTGCCCGACACGCACTAACAATCATTAAACATAACTTATTTAAGCTTTCAAAGCAGTTAGGGTAAGGTGTCGGTTCACCAGAGGTGGCCTTTATAAGCAAACCCGTTTTTAGTAGATATTTTAGGGTAATCAGAATGATAGGAAAAATAGACCAGTTTGCGGCGGAAACACAAACGGGCGAAATAACCAGCGAAGAACAGCGTTATACCTTTGAGCTGCAAGATTGGCTGGCAGCTGTGCCGCCAGAGCCAGGTGATGAAGTGATCTTTGAAGCAGAAGAGAGCCGCGCGAAAAAAATCAACTTGGCGGGTTTGGCAAAACCTAAAGCGGTCAAGTCCAGGTATCTGGCGGCGGCATTAGCCTTGGTGTTTGGCTTTGCCGGCATCCACCGGGTTTATTTGGGGCATTACAAGCTGGCCTTTTTCCAATTGGCTTTCACCTTGCTGACGGCTGGCTACGGGGTGCTTTGGGGATTTGTGGAATTTATCCTGCTGTTGGCGGGACATATTGACAAAGATGCCAAAGGCAGACCATTGAAATAGCAGGTTATGCTAAACCAAGCGCAACAAAAAAGGCTCAAGTACCGGCGTACCAGAGCCTTTTTTGGAAGCTGGTTGATGCTAAGCTTTATTTGCCGCTGACATTGGTGGCTGTCAATCCTTTTGGGCCGGACTCAATATCAAAAGTGACCGTTTGACCTTCTGTTAGTGTCTTAAAGCCTTCGCCCTGAATCACCGAATGGTGGACAAAAACATCCTCGCCGCCTTCAGATGGCGCGATGAAACCGAAACCTTTGGTATTGTTGAACCACTTTACCGTGCCTGTTGCCATTTCCAAACTCCTAAAAATAAAAATGTACTGTTACAAAATTAGCAATTTGATGCGCCTGTAAGATGCCAATACGGCACACTTCAAAACCAACATCCATCCTCTAATCTGGCTATTGTAATTTTTTTACCGTACGCTGTCACCCGTAGATTTTAAAGGCACGCATGAACCCAGTGGCAAGGATTGTGTGTTGGCGGGCAAGTGTCTAAATGCTTGCCCGCCAACTTACGGCAATCCCTTAGGATTTAGGGATATGCCGGTGGGCAAACCGTATCGGCTAAATTTTGCCAGAAACAGCCAACGCTTTCAGATAAGCGGCAAATTCGTCTTTCAAGCCTGGATGCAACAGCCCCAGTTCCACATTGGCGACCAAAAAGCCCAGTTTTGCGCCACAGTCATAACGTGTGCCTTCAAACTCAAAAGCCAATACCTGCTCGTCTTTCATCAGATCAGCAATGCCGTCCGTCAGTTGTATCTCACCGCCCGCGCCGCGTCCGGTATGTTTCAGCTTGTCGAAAATGGCGGGGTTTAATATGTAGCGGCCAATAACGGCAAGATTAGACGGTGCCACCTCGGGTTTGGGTTTTTCTACAATCAAATCAATAGGGCTGTATGAGCCGGTTGCTTCGCCGGTTTTAACAATGCCATAACTGCCTGTTTGTGACGGGTCAACGCGCTCGACCGCCAAAATGGAGCATTGCTTTTCAGCATACAGTGCAGTCATTTGCGCCATACAACCGCGTGTGCCATCTTCAACCAAATCATCCGGCAAAATCACGGCAAACGGTTCGTCGCCAACTACCGGACGGGCGCAATACACTGCGTGGCCCAAGCCCAAAGCTTCCGGCTGGCGGATAAACACACAAGAAATATGTGACGGCAGAATGCTACGCAACACTTTCAGCAATTCATCCTTACCACGTGCCTCTAATTCCACTTCCATTTCATAGGCTTTGTCATAATGATCCATAATGGCATTTTTGCTGCGCCCAGTGATGAAGATCATGGTATCGATGCCAGCCGCCATTGCTTCTTCAACGGCATATTGCATTAATGGCTTATCGACAATAGGCAACATTTCTTTGGCCACCGCTTTGGTGGCGGGCAAAAAGCGTGTGCCTAACCCGGCAACAGGAAAAACGGCTTTTGTCACTTTTTTGTTCATTTAATGGTTTCCTTGACTGTTAACAAAAATTTTGAAGGGATAAGTGGCACAAATTGACCGGACTACCAAGCTAGCACGGGCTTTAAGCACTGGGTAATTATGCCATTTGCGTGGCTATTTTAAGGCAATATGCCTTACAGCAATATGAATATTATTGGTGCAAAGGCGCAACAATCATTGCCGTTGCTGGCTAGGGCAATGGCGAATCTTGCAAGCGCGTCAACCACGGCTGTTTGCAATGGATGTCCACATGAAAAGCCAAGGTTTCCGGTTTGTGCAGCAAACCAAGCTCTCCCGAGGCATTGGGGTTAAGTTGCCTTTTCTCAATAAAATCGACCAATCTTCTCGTATTGTATATCGCCAGGACACGATGACCATATTTGTTGCTGTATATTTGATAGGCAATATTGCTCTCATTAAACAGCGGATTACGCTCCAGTAAAGCGTCCAGTTTGGCGCAATCGCCACCGGCAATCAGCTTCAACACGGAATCGCTGCGTTGTCTGATGAGTTCGCCGAAATAACCAGCCAATGAACCCAGCAGCTGGTGGCGGTGCAGCATTCGGATTTCTTCATCGGTAAAGGTGAAGCTTTCGGCGACCAGATAATGGCGGTCCCGGTCGCCATCATTGGCAAACAGGGAAATTTTTTCTAGAGCCAAGTGCTGCAATGCCACTAAAAATGAGTTGGGGGCGCGCAAGTGTTTGTCCACTGTCACCACCCAAGGCAACGCCCGACCGGTTTCTGCAAAACGTTTTTTAACGCTGGTGATGACCGCCGAGCGCGGCAATTCATCATCACGGCCTTCCGGTTTTACGATAAAAGCATCGACAGCAGTCACTTGGGTGTGGAAGCCAGACGCTTTGAACTGTTCAACAATAGTCGCGTAGCGGGGCTTGTAAGGAATGCCGGTGCCATCATACAGTACATTGATACGCTGCTCTCGCGCATGGCTGGCCACTAAGCCGCGCAGCCGATTGGCAAAGGGTTCCACATAAATATAGTCATCGCTATGATGGCCTGCCGCAGTCAGCACTTGATATAAATCGCTGAGTTGGCGGAAGGCATCCAATGAGGCAATGACAA
>CAIYOW010000032.1 GCA_903927955.1 uncultured Methylococcaceae bacterium
GATCATAAACAAGATGGCGTAAGTCAGTGTGCCATATTGATGGATAAGCGCGTCAATTTGCAATAAGCCGATAATTTGCGTAATGAATTCCATAGATAATTTACAAGTCGGTGATTGAAAAATTGGCTAGTGACATTAAGGAACGGCTAAAAGGCACTGCTCACGGGCATGGCCCGCACCTACACATGATTGTAGGTGCGTAGCAGCAGTTATTTATAAAGCTTTTGATTCAACAGGTGTTTTTTTCTTGTCCGCACCGTACACCAAAATGGGGTCGGAATGTCCGTTAATGACGCTTTCATCGACCACCACTTTGTTAATGCCTTCGGATGATGGCAATTCGTACATGGTATCCAACAAAACATTTTCAACGATAGTCCTAAGCCCCCGGGCACCGGTTTTGCGTTGCATGGATTTACGGGCAATAGCCCCTAGGGCATCATCCCTAAACTCCAGTTCCGCGCCTTCCATTTCAAACAAATGCTTGTATTGCTTAATCAGGGCATTTTTAGGCTCGGTCAATATTTGCACCAATGCCGCCTCGTCCAACTCATCAAGGGTGGCAACAATGGGCAATCGACCGACAAATTCCGGTATCAAGCCGTATTTGATCAAATCTTCGGCTTCCACTTCAGAAAACAATTGTCCTACATTTTTATCTTCTTCTTTGGATTTCACTTGCGCTGAAAAGCCAATGCCACCTTTTTCTGAGCGGGCTTTAATGACTTTATCCAAGCCCGCGAATGCGCCCCCGACAATAAACAAAATATTGGCGGTGTTGACTTGTAAAAATTCTTGCTGCGGGTGTTTGCGTCCGCCTTGCGGGGGCACCGAAGCCACCGTGCCTTCAATTAATTTCAGCAAGGCTTGCTGGACACCTTCGCCGGATACATCACGGGTAATGGAAGGGTTGTCTGATTTTCTGGAAATTTTGTCTATCTCGTCAATGTAGACAATGCCGGTTTCGGCCTTTTCGACATCGTAATCACATTTTTGCAGAATTTTTTGGATGATGTTTTCAACATCTTCACCGACATAACCGGCTTCTGTCAGCGTGGTGGCATCGGCAATGGTGAAGGGTACATTCAGCAATCTGGCAAGCGTCTCCGCTAATAAGGTTTTGCCTGATCCGGTAGGGCCAATCAACAAAATATTGCTCTTGGCCAATTCCACCACATCTTTTTTGCCCCTGCTACGCAGACGTTTGTAATGGTTATAAACCGCCACCGCCAAGATTTTTTTGGCGCGCTCCTGCCCAATCACATAGCTGTCCAGTTCTTCCTTAAGCTGTTTTGGCTTAGGCAGCTCATTGCTGCCAAACGAAGCGGCTTCTTCTTGCAGCTCGTCTTTAATGATGTCGTTGCATAATTCGACACATTCATCACAGACAAAAACTGATGGCCCTGCGATAAGTTTGCGTACTTCGTGCTGGCTTTTGCCGCAAAAGGAACAATACAACAATTTATCGTCGCTTTTATCACTCATTATAGATTCCTGCACTCGCTGGGCAACGGCTTGTTGCCCGCGTTGAAAACACAAAATTTACTGGCGGCAACGCTATTGCACTTCTGGGTTGTGTGCGAATGAATCCGCACTCACGTAATTTACCGAAAGCAACTATGACTCCAGTGAGCTGCGGCTAGTCAATACTTTATCAATCAGGCCATAACTGACCGCATCGTGAGAGCTTAAAAAATTGTCCCGGTCGGTGTCCAGTTGGATTTTCTCGATAGGCTGTCCGGTGTGCTGCGACAATACTTTGTTCAGCTTGTCCCGGATCAACAAAATTTCCCTAGCATGGATATCAATATCAGACGCTTGACCTTGATAACCACCGAGTGGTTGATGGATCATCATGCGTGAATGCGGCAAGCAATAGCGTTTTCCGTGCGCGCCACCAGTGAGCAACAAAGCCCCCATGCTAGCGGCTTGACCAATACACATCGTACTGACATCGGGCTTGATGAACTGCATGGTGTCATAGATAGACATGCCAGCCGTCACCGAACCACCAGGCGAATTGATATAAAGATGGATGTCTTTATCGGGGTTTTCTGATTCCAGAAACAACAATTGTGCAACCACCAGGTTGGCCATGTAATCTTCAACTTGACCGACCAAAAAGATTACCCGTTCTTTTAATAAGCGGGAATAAATGTCAAATGACCTTTCACCTCGGGCGGTTTGCTCGATGACAATAGGCACCAAGCCGCCTGCAGCCTGGGGTTCGAAAGGCGATTGCCCATTAGAGTGTTGTCTGTACATCAGGATTCCTAATTAACGTGGCTGTTCCATTATATCGCTAAACTTGACCTGCTCATCGGTGACTGTCGCCTGGGCGAGCAACCAATCCAAGGTTTGGTCTTCTAAAACCAGTTGCTGAATATCGTTAAGGTTCTTAGGGTCATTATAGTACCATGCGATCACATCTTCTGGCCGCTCATAACTCTTGGACATCTGCTCCACCTTGGTACGCACTTGGGCAGTATCCAGGGTGATGTTATTTTGCTTGATAATTTCGCCTAACAGCAAACCCAAGGAAACACGGCGCTTGGCTTGCGCTTCGAACATATCGCGCGGCAAGTTCATATCTTCAATGTTAATTTTTTGGCGTTTGGCGGTTTCCTGATAAGGCTTCATCAAATTATCTATTTCCTTATCCACCAAGGTATTCGGTACAGTTAATGCAATTTTTTGATATAAGGCTTCCATAGCCGAATCTTTCAATTTGTTATGCAAAACTTGTTCCAACTCGCGTTCCATGTTGGTGCGGACATCTTGGCGGAATTCTTCGAAGCTTAATGCTTCAGCGTCGCCATTCTCTTCGATACCGTACAACTTGATAAATTCTTCATCAATTTCCGGCAACTGCGGTTCTTCAACTTTAACCATGTCCACGGTAAATTGCGCCGATTTTCCGGCTAGGTTGGCGTTGCCGTAATCTTCAGGGAAGCTGAGTTCAAAAGTTTTAGTGTCACCCGCTGCAAGCCCAATCAGATTGTCTTCAAAACCAGCAATCATTTTTTTGGAACCAATTTCAACAGGGTAATTCTCTACCTGTCCATCCGTAAAATTTTCTTCTTCACAAATACCTGAAAATGAAATGTTGACTAAGTCATTCAATTGCGAAGGACGCGCCACTTCCACCCATTGTTTTCTTTGTTCGCGCAATTTTTCAATCATCGCGTCCACGTCAGACTCTTCAACTTGGGCTACTGGGCGTGATACTTGTAATTGTTCCAATCCTGCCAAGGTGATTTCAGGATAGACTTCAAACACGGCGGTGTATTTAAAGCCTTGGCTTTCATCCAGTGAATCGATGGAAGGAAAGCCAGCGGGGTTTAAATTCTCATTTTGCAATGCTTCGAAATAAGTGGTTTCGATCAAGTCACTGGCCACTTCGCCGCGCACTCTGTCGCCATACAATTTTTTTAACAGATTTTGCGGCACTTTGCCTTTACGAAAGCCATCGATTTTAACTTCACGCGACAAAGACTTCAGTTTTTCTGCCATTTTTGCCTGAACGACTTCTTCAGGGACAACAACAGTCATTTTGCGGCTTAATTCCGATGTCTTTTCGACAGAAACTTGCATTTTTCCACCTCAACTTAGTTTACGATGATTTTTGGATGCCGTTGTATGGCCCAAAAAGTTTGAAAAAGCAGTGATGACTGCTTTATTGAATAAGGATGGTACGAATGGGGAGACTCGAACTCCCACAGGGTTACCTACTGGAACCTAAATCCAGCGCGTCTACCAATTTCGCCACATTCGCACAGTGTATGAACCCATTATTATAATCTTTTGTATTAACAGCTAACAAGCCATAATTTCAAAAACATAAATAATCGCAGTCAAATGCTGACTGATACATCAAAACCCAGCCCGCGTATCTCATCTGCCAGCGCGTGCAACACAGCGGCCGGCAAGGGGGCGATACGGCCTGCCTCAGGTTGTTTGGATTGCCTGGCAACCGTATACAACATGATCTGTTTTATCACGCCATCTGCCTTGATTTTGTGCAACAGCTCCAAATAAGCGGTTTTTTCTTGTTCTGTAAGCCCTTGCTGGTCAAAATCAAACAAGCAAGTTTGCACTTTAGTGGTGCATAAGCGGGACGATATTAGCAGATTGTCCAGGCTCGCCTGGCAACTTAGGCTAGCGTTATTAAACCTTCGCCGACCGGCTTCAGTGGCACTGTCAAACTTATACCACACTTGCCCGCCATAGCGGCTTAGTGCCTCCAATCCCTTTTGCACCCTGGTCTGGTGCATCAGGCTACCATTGGTGATCAACACAAAGTCGCTGTTAGGGAACACGCCCATTTGCGTGGCAATGCTGCCAATCAATTCGATTGCTTCGGCAAACTGTTTTAAGGTGCTCGGTTCACCATCACCGGCAATGGCAATATCCTTAATAATGCGCCTGTCCGCTGGCACCTCAAACCGGTCGTAAAAATCGCCATGCAGCAGGTCATTAAGAAAGTACCTTAATTCTTGTTCAAGCAGGGCAAAATCAACGGCGGGTGCCGCGCCAAGGGTCAGGTTATTCACTTGGCAATACACACAGCGCCAATTACAGGCATTATTGGTGTTAAAGTTGATGCCTAAGGACAAGCCGCCCGCCCTTCTGGACAGTACGGGATAAATGTATTTTAAACCGACAATATCGGAACTGTGGTTGGCAACCGATAGTTTTGGTGCTGTTACTATTTGATTTTTGATGTTTTTTACCTACTAAAAGCTTAATGCTTTGCCAAATCCGCCAAAATTTTATCGCACACCAATTGCCCCGATAAAGTCACCATCGGCATTCCGCCACCTGGGTTGACACTGCCGCCGACAAAATACAAGTTTTTGAGTACCTTGCTGCGTTGGGCGTTTTTAAAACCCAAATTTTTGAAGCGGTCAGCAACCACACCATAAATGGAGCCTTGGTTGGAATAATACTTAGCCTGAATATCTAATGGAGTCCAGCTTTCCTCACAAATGATATGTTTGCGTAAATCGGTCAACCCCATGCGTTCCAACTTGAGTAAAACCCGCTCGCGCATGTCCGCGTAATCTTGCGCGGTTAATGGGTTTTCTGGATCAAGATGCGGGATATGCGGCAGTATTTTAATGATCTCGGTGCCTTCCGGTGCCTGGCTAGGGTCACTTTTGCAAGGGGCGACCAAATAAATGGTGGGGTCTTCGGACAGTTTATGGTCGTGGAAGATGGCTTTAAAATGCTCGCGGGGATGGTCGGAATAAAAGAAATTATGGTGCGCCAATTGCCCGTAAAGCCTGTCCACGCCCAAATGCAACACCAAACCGGAGCAACTCGGGGCAAACTTTTGCAGGCGGCTGATTTCTTTTTCTTGGTCTTGCAACAGATTTTGGTAAGCCGGAATGACTTCCATATTGGAAACCACAATATCCGCTGCCAGTACGCGACCATCCACTAAGCGCACCGCCGATGCACGTCCATTTGTATGTTGGATTTCAGCCACTTCGGCATTGACCTGAATAGCCACACCCAGCTCCAAAGCCAGCTTTTGCAATCCTTGGGCGATACCGTACATGCCGCCTTTGACATACCAGAGACCATAACCAAATTGGATATAAGGCAGCAGGTTCATCAATGCGGGGGCATCATACGGGGAAGACCCGACATACTTGATAAAATAATTGAATACATCGACCAGTTTCGGGTCTTTAATGAACCGCCTGACCCCTTGATCCATTGAGCGGAACACGTCAAAGGCTTGCAGGCTTTTGACCACGCCATAATGGCTGAGCAATTCCCAGAACGAGTCCAATCCGTGGGCAAAATACCCCGTTTCCGTGGTTTCACATAGCCGCTTGGAGTAGGCAAGGAATTGTTCAAATTGCCGAGCGGTGTCGGGGCCTAATGTGTCCAACTCGTGTTGCATCACCAGCGGATCAGCACTTAAATCCAAGGTGCTGCCGTCTTCAAAAAAATTGCGCCAATGCGGCTCAACCGGCTGGATAGTGATGTAATCATCCATGTTTTTTCCGGCATCCTCAAACAGTTTGCGGAAAATATGCGGCATGGTCAGAATAGACGGTCCCAAATCAAAACTGAAGCCCTCTTTTTCCAAGACATTCAATTTGCCGCCAACCTTATCGTTTTTTTCCAATAGATCGATACTAAAGCCAGCGGTCGCCAAAGAAATGGCGGCCGATAGGCCACCGAGTCCTGCGCCAATCACAACAATATGGGGCTTAGTGGGGTTCATTTAAATTTCTCTGTTGGATTTGGGTTGGCTGATTATGGCTTGATTTTTTTGGATGTTTCTGAGGCAGATGTGGGCGCCAGCTTGACATCTTCCAACAAAATATCGGCCTTAATTTTTTGCACGGTTTTTGCACCAATACCGGAAACTTTAAGCAAATCTTCCGCTGCTTTAAACAGACCTTTTTCTTTCCGATAGCTAACAATCGCTTCGGCTTTTTTTATGCCAATGCCATTGAGTGCATCGGCAATCGTTTTGGCATCGGCAGTATTGATGTTGACAGGCGTTGCCAAGCTGCTCAGCGACACCACTGCCAGCCCGCACAAAACTAAATTTTTTATCAAGCTTTTCATACGGCAACGCCTCCTAACCAAGTGGATGATGATAATGCGGACTATGCAGGTGGACAGCATCCACCATAGCTTTAACATGTGCGGGATTAATGTCGGGCAATATGCCATGCCCTAAGTTAAACACATGCCCACTGCCCGTGCCATAGTTATGCAAAATAGCTTTCACTTTTTCGCCAATCACCTCGGGCGATGCGTACAGCGCGACTGGATCCAAATTGCCTTGCAGGGCCACTTTGTCGCCAACCCTATGCCGCGCTTGCCGGATGTCCGTTTGCCAATCCAAACCTAAGGCATCGTAACCGGCATCCGCCATGTTTTCTAACCATTGCCCACCGCCTTTGGTGAACAAAATGCATGGGATTTGTTGGCCTAGATAATCGGTTTTTAGCAGGGCACGCACTTGCTTGGCGTAGCGTAAGGAAAAATCGCTGTAATCATCAGTGGTCAATAAACCGCCCCAAGTGTCAAACAGCATCACCGCTTGGGCACCCGCCATAATCTGCGCGTTCAAATAATCCGCTACCGCCCGCGCCAGCTTATCCAGCAATAAGTGCATCAACTGCGGCTGTTCGTACATCAAGCCTTTTACTTTCTGGAAATTTTTGCTGCTGCCGCCTTCAACCATATAAGTCGCCAGCGTCCACGGACTGCCCGAAAAGCCGATCAACGGTACACTACCCTGCAAGTTTTTTCTAATCAGACTGACGGCATCAATCACATAGCGCAATTCCACGGCGGGGTCAGGTAGCGGCAATTTTTCTATATCGGCCGCTGTTTTCAATGGATGCTTAAATTTTGGCCCTTCGCCCTCAGTAAAATACAAACCCAAGCCCATTGCATCGGGAATAGTCAAAATATCGGAGAATAAAATGGCCGCATCAAAAGCAAACCGGCGCAAAGGCTGCAAAGTCACTTCACAGGCCAGTTCCGGATTGGTGCACAAGGCCATAAAACTGCCTGCTTGCTCACGGATTTGCCGGTATTCGGGCAAATAACGCCCCGCTTGGCGCATCATCCACACCGGCGTCCGGTCGACCGGTTGCCTTAATAGCGCCCGAATGAAAATGTCATTGGTTAAAGTTGTCATGCGTTGGCTAACTCATTATAAGACATGCAGTTATGGGGTAAGGTCGCTGTAGGGGAAGCGTAAGGCAGCGGCGGGTTGGCAGTTGTTTCACATGCCGCCCTAATGGCTGCTTGTCTTTGCAAGGCATTTAGCATTTCACCGGCAATGGCTTTAATCACCGGTACAGACACCGAATTACCGGCCACCTTACGCACCCCCGAATAGGGCAAGTTGATGATAAAGTCTTCAGGGAAGCCTTGTAAGCGCAACATTTCCCGTGATGTCAGCCGCCGTACGCCATTGACGACCAAATAATTGTAGCTGCCGCCAGCGCGTAGGGCGCAGGAATAAGGCAAAGCGGAAATATTGCCGCCAATATTCTGATGCCAAATCGACGGATAAGGCGGCGTACCTTTCACCAAAGCAAAGCGTTGTGCCTTAATGTGTTCGGAAACAAAGTAGCTTTCTGGTACATCATCCTCTTTTTCCAGTACCTCGGTCAGTGGCTGGTAATAGCCTAATGGCGAGGGAAAGGTAAACCCGATAGGCTCCAAAAAACCCACCATATAAATCCGTTCGCGTTTTTGCGGCAAGCCAAAATCCAAGGAATTGATGATCTTATGGTAAACCGTGTAACCTAAGCCTTGCAGTTTGTCCAAGATAACGGCGAAAGTCAGCCCCTTATCATGGGTGGTCAAACGCCGGACATTTTCCAGCAAGAAGGCACGGGGCTTTTTTGCTTGTAGAATGGCTTCAATATTAAAGAACAACGTGCCTCGGGTATCGGCAAACCCCAAGCCCTTACCGGCAATGCTGAACGGTTGGCAAGGAAACCCCGCCAATAAAATATCGTGGTCGGGAATGTCATGTATCGCAACCAAGTTAATGTCGCCATGCGGTGTTTCGCCAAAATTGGCGGCATACATTTTTTGCGCGTCTTTATCCCACTCGGAAGAAAACACATTCTGGCAGCCGTGTGCCTGAAAGCCCAAACGGATACCGCCAATACCGGCAAAAAGATCAATGGTCTTATACATGTTCCGTCAAGGCTGTTGCTGGGCTGGGCCAGGCGCAGAAGATGGCGGCTGTGGCGCTGGGTTAATAAGCGGCAGTACCGCCTGCAAGCCATTAGGCTTTTGGCTAAACCATTGCAAAGCGAGTGTTATAGCCACTAACAAAACAATAGCCGCACACAGTTGCCACAAAGAATTATCAGCCTGTTTAGGTTGTTTTACGTTGGGCAACTGAGCCAAAATGCGTCCTGGAATGCCATGGGACTGTCGGTAAACATTGGCAATATAGCGATCGTCAAGGGTGCTGCTTGACCAGCCTAGCCGCCGCTTGGTCGTAAAGCTAGTTAAAAATTCGCCACATTGCTGCTCGGACAGCGGTGGGATTTCTATCAGATAACAATCATCCATTAAGCTATCAGTGATGTTCTTGATGTACAACTCATCGTGGCTCAACACAAAAACTACGCTAAGCAAGGGCTTGTCAGCAGCGAATTCAATAATTTCATGGGCAAGCCCGGCATTCAGCTCCCCGGCATCGTCTAAAATCAGCACCAGCTTGTTACCCCTAACCATGCTATCAGTCACGCCATTGCCGGTTTGCCTAAGAGCTTGGTCGATAGCGTCCAACACCGTATCCAATTTTAGTTGCACGTTTCCATTTAACAAGCAAAATCGGCAAATCCTAGCCTGTTGTTTTTGCCAGTTCTGCAATAGGCTTGTTTTGCCTATGCCGGTAGGCCCACAAACGATTATCGGTTGCTGCAAATTGGTGGTCAGATGTTGCAGCAATTCTTGTTGTGGCGCCCACACTTGCGTCAGCAACGAAAAATCGCCACGGACAGCCTGAACAGAGGGGTTAGGCTTGAAAAGTTGAAACCCCAACGTCATTCTCTACCGTATTGTTCTAGCGTTTCTGTCAACAAAGCCCGTTCCACGGCAATCGGCAAAGTCGCTTCGCCAATGCTATGCAGCAATATCAGCCTGATGTCGCCATCGACATTTTTTTTATCAACTGACATAAGCTCAATAAATTGCGGGGCTTTTAAGCTGAGTGGTGGCGTAACAGGCAATCCGGCATTTTTAAGCAGGGCAACAATCCTCGCCACATCTTGCTTGCTTAACCAGCCCAGCCTGCTTGATAAATCCGCCGCTTGGCACATACCAATAGCCACCGCTTCACCGTGCAGGTATGCACCATAACCCATACCGGTTTCAATGGCATGACCAAAGGTATGGCCCAAATTTAAGGTTGCCCTTAACCCTGTTTCGGTTTCGTCTTCGGCAACTATACGGGCTTTATTAAGGCATGATTGTTCAATGGCATACGCTAGCGCTGCTTTATCCCTTGCCAGCAGGGCAGCTATGTTGGCTTCTAGCCAAGCAAAAAATGCCGGGTCGCCAATTAACCCGTACTTAATGACTTCCGCCAACCCCGCGGCCAATTGCCGGTCGTCTAAAGTGTCCAGCACCGACGCGTCGGCAATGACACACTGTGGCTGATAAAATGCGCCGATCATATTTTTGCCGAGGGCATGGTTGACAGCGGTTTTGCCACCTACCGACGAGTCAACTTGGGCAAGCAAGGTGGTGGGTATTTGTAAAAATACAATGCCACGCTGATAACAGGCCGCCGCAAAACCGCCCATATCGCCAATCACACCGCCGCCCAAAGCAATTAATGTGGCGTTGCGACTAAATTTACAGGTCAATAGCTGATCAAAGATTTTGTTCAGCCAGTCTACGTTCTTATACTGCTCACCATCCGGCAGAATAACCGTTTCCACCGTGTAGCCGGACAAGTTTTGCAATAATTTTGGCAAATAAAGGCCAGCCACCGTGGCATTGCTGACCACTAACACTTGTTGGGCACGAATATGCTGTTGCAGCAATTCTGCTTGGCCTAACAAATTTTGGCCAATATAAATTGGGTAGCTGCGGTTGCCTAGCTCTACGGTCAGCACTTTCATCGCTCAATCCTTAAACAGCTGATAAGCGGCCAAGATTTCATCAACCACCTGCTTGCTTTGCAAGACCCCGGTATCAATCTTAAAATCGGCACAGGCCAGATATAAGGGTTCCCGTTGGGTAAACAAAGTGCCAATACGTTCTTTAGGATTTTCTGTCTGTAACAAAGGCCGTTGCGTGTCGCGGCGGGTGCGTTCCAATATCCGCTCAACCGAACATTGCAAATAGACAATAAAGCCATTTTTCTTCAATAGGCTACGGTTTTCTTCCCGCAAAATGGCACCGCCGCCGGTAGCCAACACGATACCTTCCATTTCCGTCAATTGCTTGATCATTTTTTGCTCGCGGTCCCTGAAACCGTCTTCGCCTTCAAATTCAAAGATAGTGGGTATGTCTACCCCTGTCCTTTCCTCAATGGCCTTATCACTATCATAAAAAGGCACTTTCAGGGTCTTGGCCAGTTGCCTGCCTATTGTTGTTTTCCCAGCACCCATTAAGCCCACTAAATAGATGTTCTCTGTTTTTGCCATCTAAACTCCCCATTTGAACTGGTACAATTTATTATCTTTTAATGTTGTCACGACCGGCCCTGGTAAAGTGGCCGACCGCAAGCATGCCGATGTTTCGGGTATGCCACTGGCATTAAAAAGGGGGCATTATGCCCCCTTTTTAATGCCGCAAAAAGCAGATCATCTACCCCACAGCTATCTTAGCATTGCTGCTGCAGGGCATTTCAGGAAAAAACTACGGCAATAGAGGCTGGCTTAAATATTGCCCTTAACCAGCCTAGATAGCCAAAGCTTTTGCGGCAACAAATTTGCTTATTTTCCGTAGCGTTTGCGGAATTTATCAACACGGCCGGCGGTGTCAACCACGCGTTGTTTGCCTGTGTAGAAGGGGTGGCAGGAGGAACATACCTCGATCTGTAAGTCTTTGGCTATCACAGAACCGGTCACGAAAGTATTGCCGCAACCACAGGTTACGGTAATTTGCTTATAATTTGGATGAATTTCTGGTTTCATATCACTTGTACATTACCCGTCACGGGCTGCCTGATTATTAAAAAACTCCGTATAATACGGTTTTTATTAGAAAATGGCAACACTCATCAATGCGCATCATTACCGTCAACACCAATGGCATCCGCTCAGCGGAACAAAAAGGTTTTTTTGTATGGCTCAGCCAGCAAAATGCTGACCTAGTCTGCATCCAAGAAACCAAGGCACAAATCCATCAATTGGATCCTATCCTGTTCAATCCGCAAGGCTATTATTGCTATTATCATGATGCCGAAAAAAAAGGCTATAGCGGTGTTGCCGTATATAGCAGGCAACAACCGGACACCGTGCTGCACGGTATCGGTTGGCCTGAATTTGATGCCGAAGGCCGTTATCTGGAAGCCCGATTAGGCAACCTTAGCGTCATTTCCCTGTATTTGCCCTCCGGCTCCTCCTCTGCAGAACGCCAAACCGTCAAGTTTGCCGTCATGGAACGGTTAGCGCCCTATCTGAAATCATGCGCCGAAAACGGCAGGGATTATGTCATTTGTGGCGACTGGAACATTGCCCACAAAGAAATTGATTTAAAAAACTGGCGCAGCAACCAGAAAAACTCTGGCTTTTTGCCGGAAGAACGGGCGTGGTTGGGCGGTTTGTTTGACACCGGACACTGGTTTGATGCCTTCCGCTTGGTCAATCCAGAGGCTGACCAATACACCTGGTGGTCAAACCGGGGGCAAGCATGGGCAAAAAACGTCGGTTGGCGGATAGATTACCAAATCATCAGTACTTCGCTTAAAGACAAGGTGCAATCCGCAGAAATTTACAAAAGCCAGCGCTTTTCTGACCACGCGCCGCTGATTATTGATTATGATTTATAACGCGGTATCCAACGGATGCCGCTCAAGCCTCGCCCCCGCAACAAACAAAGACAGTGGAGAGGCGTTAATTTATTCGGCAATACCCAATATGGCGCGTTGTTTTTCCAATAACTGCTGAATGCCCCATTTGGACAGTTCCAGCATGGCATCCAATTCATCTTTCCTGAAGGCGTGGCCTTCGGCAGTGCATTGAATTTCGATAAATGCCCCCGCATCGTTCATCACCACATTCATATCGGTTTCAGCATTGCTATCCTCAGCATAATCCAAATCCAACATCGGCATACCCTGAAAAATACCCACCGACACCGAGGCCACTTGTCCGTAGATAGGGTTGGATTTAATCTGGTTACGATGCTGCATTTTTTTGACCGCCAATGACAAGGCGATGAAGCCGCCAGTGATGGCAGCGGTGCGGGTGCCACCGTCGGCTTGTAGCACGTCACAGTCTATGGTGATGGTATGCTCGCCCAAGGCCTTCATATCAACCGCCGCGCGCAGCGAGCGGCCAATCAGTCTTTGTATCTCCAATGTGCGCCCACCTTGCCTGCCGTTGCTGGCTTCGCGGCTCATGCGGCTATGTGTGGAACGCGGCAACATACCATATTCTGCCGTCACCCAACCTTCGCCTTTACCTTTTAAAAAGCGCGGCACCGACCTGTCGACACTGGCGGTGCATAACACGCGGGTGTCGCCAAATTCGACCAGCACCGATCCTTCGGCATGTTTGGTGAAGCCGCAGGTAAATTTAATATCGCGCAGTTGGTCTGGGTTGCGTCCGCTCGGTCTCATGCCAATGTTCCTTCAAAATAAAAAGCATTACAGTATACCTTAACCCGCCGCCATTCAGCGCCATTCATTTTTAAGCGGATGTAACTGCCGTGGCAATTGGCAATTAATCGGTTATAGTGCTTTATTGTTGAACATTAAGCAGGACTACTGGATTATGATTAAAAGCATGACAGCCTTTGCCGCCAACGAGGCGGAAATCGGCGAGCTGACGTTAACTTGCGAGTTGCGTTCGGTTAACCACCGGTACAGCGAAATAAGTTGTAAGCTGCCTGAGCGGATGCGTCCTATTGAAGCGGATGTGCGCGCCCTACTGGCTGAAAAAATCAGTCGGGGCAAGGTGGATTGCTCAATCAGCTGCAAAAGACAAAACCAAGAAAGCGGTTTTGTGGTCAATCAAGAGGCATTGGTTGCATTGCTTAACGCGGCTGCAGCCATTGAAAAAAAAATGCATTCCGCCGCATCGTTTTCGGCATTGCAGGTGTTGTCGTTCCCCGGCATACAGCAAGAACCGGACATTGACAAAGAACTGCTTAGGCAATCGGTGGTCAAGTTGGTCAAGGCCAGTCTGCAAGAGTTGTTGGCGACCCGTGAGCGGGAAGGGATGCAGTTAAAACAGCTGATTACCGACCGCTGCAACAAAATGCAGGCTCACGCTGCCGCTGCACGGGTCCGTTTGCCGGTGGTGTTGGTTTTGCTGAAGCAAAAGCTGCGCGATAAAATCACCGATTTGGTTGCCCAGCCCGATTTTGACCGCTTGGAACAGGAGCTGGTCATGCTGACACAACGCTTGGATATTGCCGAAGAGCTGGATAGGCTGGAAACGCACATCGTTGAAGTGCTGCGGGTATTGGGGCAAAGCGAGCCGGTGGGCAGGCGACTGGATTTTTTGATGCAGGAACTGAATCGC
>CAIYOW010000033.1 GCA_903927955.1 uncultured Methylococcaceae bacterium
TGCCAAACAGAAACCCCTTCAATTTCCCAACTAAATTCTCTATTAGGCAAAGATTCAAAAAAATCTTTAATGCGGGTAGTGAATATATTGAAGCTATCAGCACCTAAATTTATTTTTTCTAATCCAGTATCTAAACACACTTTACACCAACCATTATCAGCAACAGTCAATAAAAGCGTATAATTTTTTATTTTGAGAGTAATCACCATGGTGCTGCAACCAATTTTCTACTATTATAAAAATAAACAGAACCATTAAATCTATTCCAATTAGCTTGTATATATCTAAGTTCCTGTGCTGTAATAGTGCCAGAGTATTGTCCAGTCGCTCCAAGTACGCCTTGTATATCACTTATATTAGTAAGGTCAAATCTAATAACTCCGTTATTAGCAACCTGTTGTTCCATTATGCTAATAGAATAATCAGCCCAAGATAATTCTCCAGGCCCAGCTGCAAAATCACTTAATAGTTTTCCTCCAGCTTGTTCCTGTAGGTTACGCAATGCTCCATTTGCTGATGCACCATAAACTAGATCATTTTCACCGAAGACAGATACAGCGTCCTTTACCACATTTGCAGCACATTTTCCTGCAAATAAACCTTCACCTACAAGTAATGTGGCCGCCAACAACCCATTCTCAAAATAATCTAGTGGGCTGGTGCTGTAAGTATGATCACTTACACTCGGAGCATTTGCCTGTTCAGCAGTGAAATAAACCCCTAAAGCAAATGCAATACACCAAGGACATTCCCCACGAGAATCAGTGTAACTAACAGGATTCCCACCAACATAGGCGTAAGTATTAAGCCCACCCACTAAACCAATCGGGTCACTCTCAATATACCTGCCAACACTCGGGTCATAATCACGGAAGTAATTGTAGTTCAAACCGGTTTCGGCGTCATAATACTGACCGGGGAAACGTAGGTTATAGGTGAACTTGACACCATTGCCATCGGGGTCTTCTGCAACTGTGCCCACACCAAAAGCATCGATGCCATCGGCGCGCCAAACCGGCACGTTTTTGCTGTTCAGGATGACTTGCGGGGTGTTCAGGTGGTCGCTGTGTATATAGTAGGTGGCTAACTGGCCGACAGACGGATCGTTTTTGACCACCGCCACTGGGGTGTCACCCAGCCAAATGGTTTCTTGGATCAGAGTGTTGTTGGCATCGTATTCGCCCATCAAATGGCCGTCCGGGTCATACACAAAACGGATCGGGCCATTACCAAGCAAGCTGCTGCTTTTTATCACCCGTTGGCCTAGGCCATTAAAAGTGTAACTGAACAGGGCCTTGCTGTTTGAACCACTGAACATGCGTCCGTCAGCACCCCAAACAAAGCTGTTGGTGCCATCTTTGAGCGGGTTGCCTGCGTTATCGTAGTTGTACTTTTTTGTCGAGCCGCTGACACTGAGCAGACGGTTGCTGGCGGTGTCGGTGGTGTAGCTGTGATGGGTTGAGTTAACATCGTTGCCGGTGCGGTTGCCATTGGCATCGTATTGGTAGTTATTGACTTGGTTTTTACCTGCGGTGTAGCCGGTCAGCCGGTCGGCACCATCGTATTGGAAGCTACGGATGGCGTTGCCAGTGGTGTAGCCAGTGATTCTGCCCGCCGCATCGTAAGTCAAATGGCGCACTAAGTTAGCCACCGGATAATCGCTTAAACGGCCATCGGTGTCAAAGCTACGCGCATAGCTGCTGCCGTTACCCCACTTCCAGCTTTTGGGCGCGCCAAAAGGCTGATAGAGCAAATTGCTGAGCACCGTTTTACCATTAACGCTAATGCTGTTGATTTGCCCATTGGCATTATAACCATAAGCAATCAGCAAACCCGCTGGCGTGGTTTGTGATTTTAACCGCCCGGCACTGTCGTAGCTGTAGGTTACGGTATGGGTGATGCTGTTATTGTTGGCGGTGGTGGTCTGGGCTTTACTTAATAGGCGGCCTTGTTGGTCATAGCTAAAACTGGTGCTGCCGGAGTTGTCGGTTATGCCAGTAAGATGGCCTATGCCAAAAGTGCCGGTGTCGTATGTCCAGTTAACGCCATTGACCGCAGGAATGCCGTTTACGGTGTTGTAAGTCAGGGCCAATGGCCTGTTTAGGGCATCGTAAGTTAAGTTTTGCTGCACCATGCGGGCATCCGTGCTGGCAGTCAGTTTAAAGCCCTTGTCGTAATTGTAGGCCAGTACCCCTCTATCAGGTGATGTTTCGTTGGTTTTTTCATCAAAACCATCCCATGCATATTGGGTGCTGTTATTATTAGGATCAACCACAGCGGTGATATTGCCACGGGCATCCCGTTGGAAGCGAGTTGTACTGCCGGTGGGGTCAGTGGTTTGTGATAGCCGGTTCAAGCTATCGTAATATAGGTAAGTCTGTTGGTCTAATGGGTCGGCAAGGCTGGTCAAATTGCCTTGATTATCATAATTATAAGTTTTTGTCTGACCACTGGCACCGGTCTCGCTGACCAAGCGGTTTTGGCTGTCGTAACTATAGCTATGGCTGAAAGTGCTGTTGTTGGATGCGTCCAGTATAGTGACGGCTGTCCGGTTGCCCATTAAGTCAAGCGTATAAGCCACACTGTTGCCTAAGCTGTCCTGCATTTTGATAAGCTGATGGGCTTGGTCGTAGCTATACAGCAGTTTGCTATTGTCAGGGCGGGTAATGCGCAACAACTGGCCGACATTGTCATATTGCAATTGGGTGGTCAGGCCGCCGATGTTATAGCTGGTCAGGTGTTGGCGCTTATCGTAGGTGAATGTGCTTGCCAGTTTGTTAGGGTTGCTGCTGGTTAAGGGTTGTCCGTCAGCGTTATAGCTGCTGATGTTGGTGGTATGGCCTAACGCATCAATAATTTGGCTAATCTGCCCGCGGCAGTAGGTTGTGCCACCGGTACAAGTGGCATTCGGGGCATAGTACAGGGTTGTGGTGACATCGCTGACCGTGGTGCTGGGGCCATCTTCCACTTTTTTCACGATTGCACTGGGTACTTTGCTGTCATAGGTGTAACTGGTTGTCCATGTACGCACTTGCCCTGTAGCGGTGTCGGTGATGGATTTTGCAATGACGTTGCCTAAACTGTCATATTGCCAATTCAATACTTGACCCCGCTGCGCCACTTGCACGGGAAGGTGGAAAGTAGGATGCCACTTTGTACTGATGGTATTGCCGTTAGCATCGGTGCGCGACGTTTCCAAATTACGGCTGAGGTCATAAGCAATGTTTGTGGTATTGCCATTGAAGTCTTGCTGCCAGTTGACGTTGCCGTTGGCATCGTAAGCTTTGTAGGTCACATCATTGTTGCCGCAGTCTGCACAGGGTTGCGAGGCGGTGATGGTGCGGGCTATGCCGTATAGCGTTTGGTAGGCATAAGTGCGGGTATTGCCCAAGGCATCTGTAACGTTGGTGGCACCGTTGTTGAAATCGTAGCTGAGGGTGACTTTACCGACACCGCCCGCGTGTTCTGATGAAACGGCAATGCCGTTGCCGTCATAGCTATAGGTTGCGTAGCGGTTGCCGTTTTCATCGACAATGCCGGTCAGTGCATGAGGGTAGCTGGCATTTTCATAAACGTACTGACGGCTTTTGCCATCAGGATAAGTGACTGTAGCCAAGTTGCTGGCCACGTCGTAGCCATAAGCCAACACGCCTTTATTGGGCAAGGTGATGGAAGCGATACGGTTGTTGGCGTCATAAGCAAAACTCAGTTGATGCCCGAAAGGGTCCGTGACTTTGCTAAGCCGTGTCTTGCTGTCATAGACCAGCGTGGTGGTCAACCCAGAGCGGGTGGCGATTGATGTCAGGTAACCGCCGCCAGTATATTGCTCGACAGTATCAGCACCGGTGGTGTAACTCCAGCCTTTTGCTTGTTGGGTCAGGTGAGAGTTGACATCGGCATCTGCACTCCAAACGCCGTTGCTTAAAGTAAAGGTGAGGGTTTGTTGGTCAGCACGAATCAGTTGGACTGAAGTCTTGGATAGGATTTTCAGGCGGGCACTGTAATTGTGCGTCCAATTGGCGCCCAATGCACCACTATTTGTCGTCGAGAGGCTATTGTAATGGCGGAGCAGGGTGAGGGGAAGGACGCCCGCGCCTGCGTAATCGACTTGTGTTTCAAATTTGTTGCCGGTGGTGTTGTTAATGGGGTTGCCGGAAGATTGCCCTGCTTGGCATATCGGACAATTGGTGTCTGCGCCGCTGGCACCTAGATTTTTGGGCGCATCAGGTGCAGAGTAACACTCGTCGCCATCATCGTCCGGTTCGTCGGTGGGTGGCCATTCACAGCTGGCATGGGCAGATGTAGCCGGTAGCAGCGTCAGCGTTACCGTTAAGCCTGCTTGGAGGAAATAGCAGCTTGTAAAGAACAAGCCAAGAAATGCAGTACGCCATCTGTTTTTTTTGCGATGATGTGTCATGATAAATCCTGTCTTTAAAGTGATGAAAAGATGCCTGCCCCTAGCGACTGTGCTACCGGTTAAGGCATTGCGATTATCAAATAAATCAGGAGGTTTGTATAGATTACAAAAGTACCCTATTACACTGCCCAGATAGGTACTTTAGTACCGTTACTTCTGTACTATCGGACAATTGCTGCGGCTGTGTTATGTTCAGACGTTTTAAATCCTGAGCCAGTACCCATGAACATCCTATTGATTGATGACCACCCCATGCTATGCGAAGGCATTGCCCTGTATTTGCAATACACTTTTGCCGATGTACAGGTTTTTCAGGCCAGCAATGCCGCTGAGGCACTAGCCGTGGTGCAGCAACAACCGATAAATTTGGTCTTCTTAGATATTCAGTTTTCCCCCAACGGTTTGGAAGGCTTGGCTATATTGACGCAATTAAAACAATTGGTTGCCGATATGTGTGTGGTTGTTTTTTCCGGTCTGGTGTCTCAAAGCTTGGTGTTTGACGCACTCAAAAAAGGGGCTATGGGCTTTATCCCCAAAACCTTGCCGCGCCAAGCCTTTAACGATGCCTTAAAAGATGTGCTGTCCGGGCGGCCTTATTTGCCGGCTTGTGTGTTGGGTGTTGCCAATGATAATATCCCGCCCGCCCTAGTTGGTGCGCCCAAGGTAATCACCCAAGCTGCCGAGTTGGGGCTAAGCCCCAAACAATTTGAGCTGTTACGCTGTGCGGTGCAACATGGCAGCAACAAGTGTATCGCCCAAAAATTGGGCAAATCCCCGCAAACGGTAAAAAACCAACTGCGCCCCATCTATGAGCGCTTTAATGTCGGATCGCGGGTTGAGCTGATCATTGCCGTTGCTAAGGCGGGCATTGTTTTGGGCGGGCCAGAAGCCGGCGGCCTGGCCGATGTTCCGCTCAATGCCGATTAGGCATCACGCGATAAGCTTTTGGATGGTTTGCACAAGGGTGTGCTGGCAGAGCGGTTTTTTCAGCAAGGGGTAGTGCTGGCCAAGCATGTTAACGGTGGCAGGGGTGGCAGAGGGGAAATCAGCGTGTTCATGGCTGGTGACAATAATGGGGATGGGGCCGCACATGTTGTGGACATGCCGCACAACTGCCTCGGCGCAGGTCGGGCTGTCCAAGTGCCGGTCGGTAATCACCAAATGGGGTGTGGCGAGGTAATTTTCCAACACTTGTTTGCTTTCTATGGCAGAAACGGCCGTTTCGGTGTGGTAGCCTAATTGGTTGAGATACAGTGCCAGCGCGTCCAGCGCTTGTCGGTTATTATCGACCAACAAAATATAACCCGCCTGTGGTGCTGGGTTAACGCTTTGCTGTGGTGCGGCGTTGCCA
>CAIYOW010000034.1 GCA_903927955.1 uncultured Methylococcaceae bacterium
CATTTCGAGCCTAAAGGAGATGATAATTTTAGAACCGAAACATGAACGGGTCTTATGACCCGTATCCGGACTTTAGTCCATTATACGAACCCACCAGCTTTAGCTGGTGGTTGTTCAGTCTGCCCAACTACGGACAAAGTTACTGATTTAGACTCACCTTCCGCTGTTGCCGTTACAGCACCACCAGTTGTACCTTTATAAAAAACAGCGTTACTGCCATTCGCATTTCCTTGCGTTTGCCCTTTCCAAGTTGGCTCACCTGTTTTAAAACTTCCACTTTCCTTAAATGCTTGAATTCCGGCTTCCTGAGGAATATTTTCTGCTTCTTTGACCATAATCAACGTACCACCTTCGGAGACATCACGAATATTATTCGCACCTGCCACCGAAGTATCCTCAGCTATCAGTGTGAAAGCTCCACAACTTTTTAAGGGCTTTCCATCTTTGCAACACCCACCTTGAGGTTTATCAGTATCATCCGATATAAGAGATAAATTTCCGTTACTGCAATTGTTTTTCTTACAATCACCTTTTGTACTATCTGGAGGAACGTTACTATCCGAAACTACGCAAGCATCCCCCTCACATTTCTGACAATCAGGACAACTCCCAGCACTCCCAGAAGTATTAGGATTCCCCCCACAATGCCATCCCGCCTTCATCACCCCAATCCCCGCATCAGAAGCAATCACCGATCCGTCCGCACTCACCGTACCCGAACCTATCGCGACAAACGCGGCAAGGTCGTGGTCGTAAGAATACATCTCGGTTTTGGCATGGGGCGCAAGGCCGTCCATGTTGGGGATGGTGATCGCGGCGGGCGGATTGAAGGTGGTGCCGACGGGCTGGATGGTGACGACATAGCGCGGTTGTTGCCCGAAGCCCGGCACCATCGGCACTTTGTCGGGGTTGACGGGCGTTACTGTGACACAACCCGTTTTAGCCCCGCCTGGGAAGGTGGCTGCGCCGGGGGCGATGGTCAGCGAGAAACCAGGCGAGGAAGCCATTTTTAACACGCCGCCCGTAGTGGCAGTGACGCAGACTTTCGCTTGTGGGTCGAGTTCGGGCAGGTAGATGGGGCTGCCGACGGTGTTGTTCTGGCCTGCCACGGTGACCATATCGTATTCCAATGTAGGGAACAGTTTGCCGCCTTGAGTGGCGGTGCTGCCGTCAGCCATCAATTTGAAGAAACCGACAGGAGCGGGCAGGATTTTAAACGCACCTTTGGCATCGGTAACCACTGAGGCGACGACTTCGACATGTTGGGTGTTGTTGATGCCGTTGTTGTTCTTGCCTAAGTTGGTGGTGTACATGCGCATGGTAACACCAGGAATGGCGTTGCCCGCATTATCTTGCACCACGCCACTTACCGCTGTTTTGCTGGGGATGCCTGGGGTTTTACCGGAGGCGGTGAAAGCGGCGACCGCACCTGCAAGGCCATCAATGCTGGCTTCGATCAGGTTGTTGTCTTGCCCTGGCTGGGAGCCTAAAGTCAGCACCGCCAGCACCCGCCCATCGCTGTCGGAGGCGGTTTTTAAAAAGCTCGCACCGTTGATAGTGCCGCCACCTTGTTTGACGGTAAAAGTGACCGGGACGCCTCCGACGCGGTTATGGCCCGAATCGGTGACCACCGCCACCAGCGGCAAAGCCAAGGCTTGTTTGATAGCGCCGAATTGGTTGTTGCCGGAATCGACATTGATTTTCGCCGCGTTTTTGGCAAGGCCGGAGGCGGTGAACAAGGCCGTGCCTTGGTAGCCTGTGGCATAGGTTTGGACGATGTTGTTACCTGCGCCTGCGCGGGTGCCTAGCGTCAGCTTGGCTTGGGCGTTACCTTGGGCATCGGTATTGACGACAATAGTTTGGGGTTTATTGTTGCCTGGGGTTAAGAAGCCATCATTTTCGACAATCTTGAAGATAACTGGAACATTCGGCACGGGAGTTGTGCCTTTGAGTGCCTGAACTACCAAAGGCGTAGGCAATTGGCTGGCAATCGCACCGGATTGGTCGTTGCCGGAAACCAGTTTGATGTATGGCTGGGTGATGGCTTCGCGGGTGATTTTGACGGTGGTAGTGGCGTTGTTGCCCGTTTGGTCACTGCCGGTAACTGTCAGCGTGTTGACGCCAATCTGCAAAGGCACGGCTGTAGCGGTGTAGGTGCGGTTGGAGACTTGGGCGTTATTACCGTTGACTTTGACTTTAGCTTGCTGGCTGTTGACCGTGCCGACAACCAGGTCGTTGACTATGCCTGTTACCGTAACGCTGGCTTCCGTCGTGGTGGCTCCGTTGGCGGGGGATTCAACCGTCACACGCGGCGGCGTAGTATCCAAAGTCACTTGGATGGATGCCGTGCTAGTTGTACCGTTAGAGTTGGTCGCCACCGCTGTAACAGTGTTGTTGCCCTCCTGCAGGGGAATGGAGGCTTGGAATTTGTTGCCGGATACTGTCGCTTGGATGCCGTTAACGGCAACAGGAGCGGCGGCATTACCAATAGTACCGCTAACGAGCGTCGGGCTGGTGTTGACGAAGGACAAGTTCACAGGTTGGCTCAGGCTAATGCCTACGCCGGAAGTGCCAGTGACATTGAAGCTAATCAGGTTGGAAAAATCACGGGTGACTTTGCCTGAGATGGCGGCGGACACGCGGTATTTGATCGCGCCTGGGATTTGTTCGAAGACGGTGAAGCGTAGGCTGTAAACCTTGTCGCCAGCTTTGGCATCGCCGTCTATTCCGTCGTCATGCAAAATACCGACTACCGTAGCCCGACCTTGTGGATCGACGCTTTGCAGATTTACCGAGGCGGGAATGACGTTGGGGTCGGTGATTTGGGCAATGAACAGGGCATTTGCTGCAATTCCGACGGGAGTTGATGTCGGGCTGACCGAGACCGTCCCAAACGCAGCAGCGAAAGCCAAGCTATTAAACAACATGAGCAGCAAGGCTGCCGACAAACGAACGACTGGGGACTTCATCTCCTTATCTCCTTGCCAGGAATGGTTACTAGATATTCAAGTTTGTTGACCACTGTAAATCATAAGCTTATCAAAGTCAAAAAAGGCTGTTTCCAAGAGCGTTTGAGTTCTGTAAAAAAACTATGCCGATCTGGAAACACACTGACATCTATCTTTGAACAATAGGCAAGGAGTATATATTTTTAATTTTTAAAACCTAGGTAATAGTTCACACTTTTATAGCGGAAATTAAATATATTTTTATTAATTAATTAAAAACAATAAGTTAAATGTTAAAATTATTTTGAACTTTTTTCATTTAGGCGATTTTTATGGAAATAATAAAAACGGGGTGGTATTTTTTATATGACGTGGGCTTTACTGGCGGAGTCGGGGGATATTTTCATACTATCGAAGATTGGCATCATCTTAAGGCTATTGGCTTTTGCTAACCGCCAATTTTTCAGCCGCCATATTTGTCCCTAAAACCCGCGCATGGATTTTGGCAAAAGCCGTATCCCGCCCGGTCGATGTGTCATCTTCAAAAGGGGAAAAGCCGCAGTCGTCGGTAGTCCCCAATTGCGCCAAGGGGATAAAGTCCGCCGCTTGCAAGACGCGGTCACGCACGGTTTCGGGCTCTTCTATGTCAGTGCTTAGCACATCAATCACCCCGATAAATATCCGTTGCCCAGGGCGCATATGCTGTTTGATTAAGGCCAGCACTCGTTCGGGATTTTTTTCGCTAGCGAGTTGCAAATAAAAATTGCCAGCATTCAAGCTAAACAGTTCGGGTAGAAAATCGGCATAATCCACATCGGCACTGTGCGTGGAGTCATGGTCGCCACCTGGACAGGTATGGATGCCTATGCGTGAACGTTGATCCGCACTAAATTGGTCAAGCACCCGGTTGTTCAGAGCGATAAATTGGTTCAATAGATTTTTACTGGGATCAAGCTTTACTGCCAATCGCCCTTCGGTAAAATCGATCTGCACGCAATGCGCCCCCGCCGCTAAACACAATCCTCTAAACTTAAGCCCTACACCCTATCAACATGTTGATTTGTAGGCATGTTTTCGGTGAGGTTTAGGGTGCGTTGGTCGAGGCTTTGACACATTCGGCTTAACCTGGATTAGATTTTTGACAATTTCAGAGAGGGTGACTAATAATTGTTCTGTGGCTGGCAAGGCAACGCAACCAACGTGGTAAACAGCGTTTGAGGTGTGAAAAGGCGTAAGTGCGGTTTATTTTGTAGCCTTCTTTGATGGAGTCATAGCCCTCAGCTTCAAGCACAGTGAGCGCATGAAGATTGTCGGCGAGGATTTTGGCGCCGAAGTCCTGCTGTGCAGACAGCCATGTCAGGCCGGAAGCGTTCTCCAGCGCGATACGGTGTTTCAGCCTTTTAAAGGCTTCTTCAATTCTCCATCTGCTATGGTGGCTGGCAAAATCAGCGGCAGGATAGGCTAAGCTATCGAGCAATGAAGTCATGACAACATAGAGGCGTCCGTTAGGAGTGATGACCCGCACCAAACGAACTTGAGAGGTGATAGGTTTGCATTCATAATCAATGCAATCAATGGTTTTAGGTTTACGAATGGTGATGATCTGTTCTGCTGCACCAGATCGCAGAAAGTCCTTTACCGCGACGAAACCTGTTTGATCCACGCGCATGCAAAAATGGATGCACCGCTGGGTAAGATGGGCTATCAGCCAACGCGCAGGATAGCCTCAGTCCAGAACCAAAAGGTCGTTTGCGTCTAACTTATGCAGGTGCCCAAACAACATTTGCCGCTCGCCGATAGATGCATTATATAGCTCAGCAGAAAGCGTCATCTCCAACCCGGGCAGATACAAGGCAAACGCAATAACCTCTCGCACGAAGCGGTGGCTAGCGTCTTGAAGGAACATTTGCATTTTAGATGCATCGGCAGCGACAACACGTAAATCATTCCAGTGAGGAACGTTCAAGTTGTTGGAAACCAGCGTCATAAACTGCTGATTGAGGTGAGCAAAGGCTAAGTGTGAGAATTGTTTTCGAGCTTTAGAGAAGGCTTGGGCGCTAGCTTCTCGGGTAAGATCGGCTTGATTGATGAGATGGGCAAAAAATCCATTGAGTTCAGCCTGAACGCCAGCTTTGAAACCAGAGATCATGGTTACCAACATGACAGGAAAGGTCAAAACGCGTTGGCGGATGAACGCGGAAGATTTGAGACGAGATTGGTCGAGAAGCTCTGTCGAATGAAGGAAGCTTATAAAGTTGACTAAAATAGTATGGAATTCAGGCGGACATCATTTTTCCTTATATATCAGTAAATTAAAAGCATATTTTAACACCTAACAGATTGATTGTATAGAAATAATTCCTTAAGTTTAGAGGATTGCATTAGCATTAGGTAACGCCATTTCAGTAGCATTCCATCCTGATGCAGCATTTGCTGAATATGCAAAGAAAGTAAGCAACATAAATAGTGATTTTTTCATAGTTTTTCCTTTAAAAATGAGGTCATTAAAATACATAGGCGTTATACATGGTCTTTATTTCATCTTTAGTTAGCCATTTAATGCTTCTATGTTTTTCTGGTTCTTTATTGGTTATATTTAAATTCCAACTTGGTGCTGATTGACTGGAGGCTTAACAATAACACAGGGCCATGACAGGTTATGTCATAGTTATCGGAGGGTTAAAAATTTTTTTGGTGGGGGCAGACAGGCAACAGGGTACCAATCGGGGGACTTGCTGAGCGAGAGGGCATAGCCCGCCGCCATACTTTGCCCTTACCCCTCCTGCACCAGCACCCAAGGCCTAACCACCGTAGTCCACAGCAAAGCATGGGTGTCCAGCCAGTTCATTGCCTGTGCATCAGTCACCCTATGGACTTGTCCTGCCTTTAACCACAACTCAACTTGTGTTTTGTTATCAATGGAAAATTGGTGGGCCACTTCTACTAAGTCCAAACTGGCGGCAACACTGATTAAGCTGCCAGAGGCAAAAAAACGCTGTAAATCAGTCCAAGGCAACTGTGATGTTTCCAAGTTAAGTTTGGTCTTAGCAAGCAGATCAAGGTCGTCGGCAAGGTTATTGTTCATAGGCTAATATTGGGTTTTTGCAGGGCTGTTTGGCGGGTGGCCATAAAAAACAGGCCGGGGTTATTGGTTAACCCCGGCCTTGCAACACGGCTAAACTATTCGCCTTAAACCTTTTCTATCGGTTGTTGTTCCAGCAAATAATCCAGCCAAAGGTTGGACAGTTTTTCTTGCACTGTGTTTTGCCGTAACCGCGCGTTCAAGTGCGGAAAGTCCACTTTGTCCAAGTCTTGGTCTTGGTTGTAGCAGGAATAAACAAAATATTCCTTACCCGTGTCAGCATCGACATGTTTGCATAGGCACTGGGCACAGATGCCTTTCATCATGCACTGCATGGGCGAGTTAATGGAGCCAATGGCATGTTGCACTTTACCCAGATACGGTTTCAGGACATTGAAACGGGCTTCTTTGACCGCCGCCATCATGCGATCGGAGCCAATCACAATCAGGTGGTCAACATCGGCCAACGGGATGGGTTGTCCGCCCAGTTCGCCTTTGCCATACGCCAACATACATTCCAATATATTGCCGACAAAAGATTGGTCTGGTGGGCGGGTTGGGGTAATCGCCACTGCCCCGGGTGTGTTGTCCACCGCCCAAATGATAATATCGGATGCGGCTTCAATATCTTCCGTTTTAAAGACATCTTGGTTATATTTGTAACCGGCAAAATAAATGACCTTGTTGCCAGCCGCCCGCAAGGCTTTGCCGATGGAGAACAACACCGCGTTGCCCAAGCCACCGCCGATCAGCAGCACCGTTTGGCCGGTCGGTATGTCGGTCGGTGTGCCAGTGACCCCCATCAGCACCAGTGGGTCGCCCACTTGCCACGTTGCACACAGCCGCGAAGATGACCCCATTTCCAATGCAATCAGGGAAATAGTGCCTTTTTCCTTATCCACTTCCGCACCGGTGAGCGCCAAGCCTTCCGCCGCCAACACCGTGCCTTCGACCACAGGGGCCAACGCCTCGAAATTTTGTACACGGTAAAATTGTCCGGGATGGAATTTTTGTGCCGCCAGCGGGGCTTTCACCACCACTTCGATAATCGTTGGGGTCAGGCGGTTAATGGCGACAATGCTGGAATGGAAGGTGTCGTCCAAACGGGCGAACAATCCAGCCAATGCGGCATCGCGTTCGGGTTGCAGGGCAGGGTCGAGTGTTGACAGTTCTTGTGCAAACAACTGCACTACAAACGGATAACCGTTTTTCGCGCTAGCCATCGCTTTTACCACATTGCCCGCGTAAACAGGGTGGTTGTCGCCATAAAAGCTGATGAATTTACCGTCTTTTTGGTAAGAGGTCAGTGGGGCAGGGCGGCCCAATTTGGGCGTGGTTTCATCGTGCATGGCTTGTAGCTGTATACCCTTTTCTGACCATTGCGGTTCATAGCGTTGGAAAAACCATTTGTCCATGACAAAGGTGTCTGGGTATTCGCTTTGATAAATGGTGTTGGGCGATGTGCCAGCGGCGATGTATAAGCCACGCAACGGCACAGTGACCACTTGGTCGGAAGGATTCCAGCGGTTATTTTCTGCCACCAGCTTGTCAAACTCAACGGCTGCCAAATGGCCGAATTCATCGGCAATAGCCGCTTTTGGACTCATGCCTTCCGCTAAGGCTATGCCTTCTTCCAAGGCTTCGGATATTTCCTCATGGTTCTGCCGATAAGCGGGCGCATCTTTCATGCCTTTGCGGTAAAACAGAGTGACCCCACCCCACGCTTCAACCAAGGGCTGGAAGTTAGGCGCTTCGCCAGCGGCTTCAGCCCGTTCGCGTTCGGCAACAATGGCGGTGCCGTGAGCCAAAAATTCATCTAAAATAATGGTTTCTTCGGCATCATAACGCTTGCGGACAGTGGCTTCCCCATAGCGGTTGGCTAATGTGTTATAGCGGTGCAGGATTTTTTCCACTTGCAGCGGATAATAAGCCATCAGTTCAGTCGCCGTATCAATGGCGGTCAAGCCGCCGCCGATCACCCCGGCTGGCAAACGCACTTGCAGGTTGGCTAAGGAGGACATTTTGGCCGCGCCGGTCAATTGCAGCGACATCAAAAAATCCGATGCCTTGCGGATACCGCGCATTAGGTTGTTTTTCAGGTCAATAATGGTGGGTTGACCGGCACCGGAGGCGATGCAGATATGGTCAAAGCCCATGTCCCAAGCGTCTTCAATGGTTAGCGTACCGCCAAAGCGCACCCCGCCATAGGCGCGGAAAGCTTGCCGACGCAGCAACGTCAAATAAATGACTTTTAAAAAGTTTTTGTCCCAACGTACGGTAATGCCGTATTCCGCCACGCCGCCAAAGCCCGCTAAAATACGTTTGTCCAGCACTTCATAAAGCGTATTAAAGTCGGCAATTGGTTCGGGCAGGTGGTTGCTGTCGCCGGTCAACTCAACCGGTAGTGGTTCAAGTTTTAAGCCGTCAATACCCGCCACGGCAAAGCCTTCGTTCAGCAGGTAATGGCTCATGGTGTAACCTGCCGGGCCCAAGCCCACTACTAAGGCGTTTTTGCCGTTATAAGGCAGCATAACCGGGCGTTTCACGTTAAGCGGGTTCCAGCGTGCCAACAGGCTGTAAATTTCAAAGCCGTAGGGCATAAACAGCACGTCAGTCAATACGTTGGTTTCAATTTGCGGTATGTTGACCGGGTCGGTTTTCTGGTAAATGCAGCCTTTCATGCACTCGTTGCAAATCCGGTGGCCTGTGCCCGGACACATGGGGTTGTCAATCATGATGATTGCCAAAGCACCAATGTTGTCGCCACCCCGTTTGACCAAATGCATTTCGGAAATTTTTTCATCCAGTGGGCAGCCAATGGTGGTTACGCCCAAAGGGTCAGTCTTAAAGGTGTTGGTCTTTTTGTTACGCATCCCTTTTGAGCAGGAATCGGTGTCGCGTTCGTGGCAATAAATGCAGTGGTTGACTTCAGACAACACTTGGCGTTCGTTATAACGCGGATCGGTCAGTTTAAAGCCGTCACGGC
This sequence comes from uncultured Methylococcaceae bacterium, assembly GCA_903927955.1. Taxonomy (GTDB): domain Bacteria; phylum Pseudomonadota; class Gammaproteobacteria; order Methylococcales; family Methylomonadaceae; genus Methylovulum. Next base: position 9,017 of record CAIYOW010000034.1, read on the forward strand.
GGCGGCGATGTGCCAATTCACCCATCCACGCGGTAAATTCACCACGGTCTACTGTGTCATGTGCAACTAAATTGTCAAAATCACGTTTTTCAGGGAATTTAAAGCTCAGCCAGTCACTGACAATATCGTTGTCTTGCTGGGCGACAAAGCTCCAGCGTTGCACCACATCCATCAGCCCCGCTACCAATTCGCCATTGTCGTTGTTGGCTAGTAGGCTTTTAAATTCTTCGGCGGCAGTGGTGTGTGCGGCCAGTTTATTGCGGATAAGTGCCACTTGTTCGTCGGCATTGGCAAGATCACTGGCTTTGCCTTTGGCGATGTTTTTGTAATGGCTGGACAGTAAGCCAATGGCGGCGCCGACGCGGGCAACGCGGCGTTCGGCATCTTCATCCTGATTGGCTTCTGCAAAAGCGGCGTCAATTAGTAGGTCAAAACGGCTCAGTATGGCGGGAATAGGCCAGTCGTCCGTGTTTTGCCCTTTAAAAACGACCCCTAATTTATCCACCACTTCATTTTTATAAGTAAAAATGCTGTCTATTTCATCTTTAATGTGTGCTGCTTGGGCTTGGTGTGATGCGGACACATTAAACAGCCGTGCAACAAATTGCCCCACAAAAGGCCCCATTGCCACCAGCAATGCCGATTGTTGTTCGGGGGACATGCCCGCGCCTTGGTTTTGCCGGTAGGCGGCAAATTGCTCAAATAGTCCTGCATCATGTTGCTTGACGGACTCATCAAATACGGTGGCTAAGCTCTGCAGCTTTGCTGCATCGTATAGGTCAGCGTAAGAAAAGTTGGCGATTCCAAGGGATAGGGTATTGGCTTGCATAGTGTTTGACGGCTCAGAGCTACCGATACAGGCAAAAAAAAAGCCTGTCCGGCTAAGCGGGATGAAAAGGATGGTTTGGCAGGTTATTTTATTTAAATATGGCGGTTTTTGCCACTGGTTAATGGTCAGTGGGCAATGGTGGCACATAGCGCCCAAGCTGTACTGGCACATCTAGGTGTGCCAGTTTCGGTAAAGGGCGGCTTAAAGCGGCTTAGTCTGCTTGGCGTCTTAGGAAAGCGGGAATGTCCAGCCCTTCATAATCGGTGTCGCGTTTGGCTTGAACGCCAAAATTGTCACGTTTCTCGGCATTGCTTTCAGATTTTTCCCGGCGTGCGCCAACGGGTTTGTCCAGGCCATTAGTGTAGTTGCCTTGGTGGCCCCGTGGTGAGCGGATTTGGGTGACTGACGCAATAACAGGCGGTGTACCCATGCCCGTGGCAACCACGGTTACTTTAATGTCGTCACCCAAATTTGGGTCAATAGCGGTGCCGATTTTGATAATGGCGTCTTCAGAGGCAAATTCATGGACGATACTGCCCACCTCATTAAATTCTGAAATGCGCATGTCGGCTGCTGTAATGTTGACCAATATGCCGCGTGCCCCTTGCAGGTTAATGTCTTCCAACAATGGGCAGCGAATGGCCTGTTCTGCCGCTTCGCGCGCGCGGTTGTCGCCAGTTGCCGTACCTGAACCCATAATGGCTGCGCCCATGCCGCTCATCACTGTTTTGACATCGGCAAAGTCAACGTTGATCAAACCAGGGTGCACAATGAGTTCGGTAATGCCTTGTACGGCATCAAGTAGCACGTCGTTGGCGGCCTTAAAGGCATCCATTAATGACACTTCGCCTAACACGGGCAATAATTTCTGGTTGGGTATGGTGATCAGTGAGTCCACATACTTTTCCAATTCGATGATGCCTTGTTCGGCAACCGCCATTTTCTTTTTGCCTTCGAATTGGAAGGGTTTGGTGACGACTGCAACCGTCAAAATCCCCATCTCTTTGGCAATTTCGGCAATAACGGGTATAGCGCCTGTGCCGGTGCCACCGCCCATGCCGGCCGTTAAAAACACCATATCCGCACCTTGCAACACCTCTTTGATGCGGTTCTTGTTTTCCAGTGCCGCTTCCTTGCCGATGTCAGGGTTGGTGCCGGCACCAAGTCCCTTGGTCAATTCTATGCCGAGCTGGATAATGGTGCCGACGCTCAGTTTGCGTAATGCTTGTGCATCGGTGTTGGCGCAAATGAATTCCACCCCTTCAATATTATGGCCCAGCATGTGGTCTACGGCATTACCGCCGCCACCGCCTATACCAATGACTTTGATAACGGCAGTCTCACTAAACATATCTGCTAATTCAAACTTCATCTTACTGCCCCTATAGAAAAAAATTATAAGCGTTATTTTTACAAAAATGTGTTAAAAACTGATGCTAACCAAGAGATCGGCCTTGTAGAAGCGGGTTATGAACACGTTTAGCAGAGTGCTGCCGTCCGCACTCTGAGCCTAGCAGCCCGCCTGCACACTACATCAGTTTCAGGTTGAATGGTTGCCATGAAGCCATATTTTATGGTTAATCTTATAATATATTTTCCACTAAAGATTGCCTACAAGCCAATTTTTTATTTTTTCAAACCAGCTGGTTTTCCCCGCCGCAGTAATATTGCCAGCCTCGTGTTCTTTGCCGTACAGCAACAGCCCTGCTGCCGTTGAATAGATAGGGTTTTTTACTACTTCCGCCAATCCCATAACATGTTCTGGCCCACCGAGACGTACGGATTTATGCAATATCTCTTCCGCCAATTCAACCAAGCCTTTTGCTTTTGAACTGCCGCCAGTCAGCACTATGCCACCCCGAATCATGGGCTTAAGCCCGCTACGTTGCAATTCTTCCTCCACCAGCACCAGTAGTTCCGCATAACGTGGTTCGATGATTTCAGATAGGCTTTGCATCGATATCTTGCGTGGCGGACGGTCACCAATGCTGGGCACTTCAATGACACCATCGGCTGCCGCCATTTGGGTCAATGCGCAAGCATGATTGCGTTTGATTTCTTCGGCATTGGCGGTCGGTGTTCGCAAAGCAATCGCTATATCATTGGTGACTTGATCACCTGCTATAGGTATCACCGCGGTGTGTTTTAAGCCACCATCGACATAGATTGCAATGTCGGTTGTACCGCCACCTATGTCAATCAGGCACACCCCCAAATCTTTTTCGTCTTCGGTCAATACCGAATAGCAAGAAGCCAATTGTTCAAGCACAATATCGTCCACTTGGAGATTGCAGCGTCTTATGCAGTTGGTGATGTTTTGCAAGGCGCTGACATTGCCGGTCACGATGTGTACTTTGGCTTCCATGCGGATGCCAGACATGCCTTTAGGGTCTTTGATGCCTTCTTGCCCGTCGATCCTAAACTTTTGTGGCAGTATGTGCAAAATACCTTGGTCAGCGGGCAGCGCAACAGTCCTCGCCGAATCAATCACACGGTCAATGTCGTATTGGGTGACTTCGCCTTTGTCTTTAATCGCCACAACGCCGTGTGAGTTTAGGCTTTTGATATGGCCACCGGCAATACCCGCGAATACAGATACTATTTGGCATCCGGCCATCAGTTCCGCTTCTTCGACCGCTTTTTGGATGGATTGTACCGTCGATTCCAAGTTGACCACCACGCCGCGCCTCAGGCCTTTTGATGGGCTGGTGCCAAGCCCAATCACTTCTATAGTGCCATTGGCATTGACTTCCCCCACCAGGGCGGCAACTTTGGAAGTGCCTATGTCGAGTGCGACGATTAGATTGCGTTCTGCTTTTTTTGCCATTTCATTTACTCTGCCAATTTATGTCGTATGCTTTTATAGGTAGCGGTAGCCTAATAATGACCGGATTGTGCCTATTCTGCCCCGTCCGACTAATTAAGCATAATAATTATAAAGTTATTTATGGCGTTGCTAAACCATCACCGGGTAGATTGGGTTGGATTAAAAGCGTGTTGGTGTCTACGGGTTTCCAAACTACGGCATAGCCATTCGGATACCGTAGGTCAACCGTTGCCATTGCTGCTATTTTAGAAGCTTCCAATACCGCCAAGGACTTTAAAAACCGGTTTAATTTTTTTAGCTGGTCGTTATGCCCCAATTGTATTTCCAAGCCACTTGCCAATTTGATTCGCCATGCCCCCCGGCCATTGATCTTAAATTCAGTTAAATCCAAGGACTGGTCTGCCAGGGTGGTTTTAATGCCTTGCATGGTTTCCAGCACTTTTAGATGTTGCTGTGTTGGCCCGTCAACGACGGGTAACCCCAAAAATGGCGTTATATCATCGGGGGTGAACAAGTCGCCATTTTCTGTAATCAGGCTTTTTTCACCCCAACGGCAATAGGGGATTTTTTCCATAACTTGCACGGCTATAGTATCGGGCCAAATTCTTTTCACGTTAGCTGATTCAATCCATTCCAAGGCGCTGATGGCTTGTTGTATGGATTGCACATCAGTCTCCCAAAAACCACTAGACAACTGCGGTTGCAATACCGATTGAAGGTCATTTTTGGTCAAGTATTGAAAATAACCTTCCACTCTGACATATCTTATGGGTGAAGATGCTAACTGTAATTGCGGCAGGCGCTTTATTGATTTATAGCCCAGCACACCCAGCAACGCCAAGAACACCATTGTCCAAAACCATTTTTTTGCAAGCCACATAAATTGCCATTAATCCGTTACGCCATTGCTGATGCCATTAGTCAAGCTGCTTGCCAATATTCGCCAAACCAATTCTTCAAAGTTTATGCTCGCCTGTTTAGCGGCCATGGGCACCAAGCTATGGTCGGTCATGCCGGGAACGGTGTTGATTTCTATCAACTGGTATTGCCCGTTGTTATCAATAAACACATCCACGCGCGACCAACCTTTTACGCCAATGATTCTACCGGCCGTTTCAGCCAATTCTTGTAAGCTTTTTTCTTGGCCAGCACTTAAGCCACAAGGGCAATGGTATTGGGTGGTGTTGGCAAGGTATTTGGCTTCGTAATCATAGAATGCATTAGGCGTTTCCAAGCGGATCACTGGCAAGGCTTTGCCATCCAATAATGCCACTGTGTATTCTTTACCTTGTACCCAGCTTTCGGCATAAACATCGCAGTGATATTGTGCGGCAACTGCTAGCGCCTGTATCAATTCGGCACGGTTAGTTGCCTTGCTCATGCCAATGCTGGAGCCTTCTAGGGCGGGCTTGACAATCACCGGAAACCCCAGCTTGCTGATACAGTTGTCAATATCGGCGGCATTTTTCAACAGCATCCAAGGCGGCGTGACCAGCCCGTAGCCTTGCCAGCATAGTTTGGTGCGTAGCTTATCCATGCTTAGGGCTGAGGCCAGCACGCCACTGCCTGTGTAGGGAATGCCCAGTACATCCAATACGCCTTGCAATACCCCATCTTCGCCGCCACGGCCGTGGATAACATTGAACACCCGGTCAATCTGCAAACCTGCCAAGGCAGCGATAGGGCTGCCGGTGACATCGATAGCAAGGGCATCAATGCCTAGGCTAAGCAAAGCATTATAGACCGCGTTGCCACTGCGAAGCGAGACCGCCCGTTCAGCCGATGCCCCGCCCATCATAACGGCCACCCGACCAAATTGTTTTGGATTATTCATGGTCAGTCCTCTTTTCTTCGCCCACCATACAGAC
>CAIYOW010000035.1 GCA_903927955.1 uncultured Methylococcaceae bacterium
AGAGGCCACTCTACCAATATGGGGGGTGCTGTTGTTTCCTTGCATACGGATTCCTGATAATTACGAGGCCAGCGCTTTAATAGGTCAGCTAAGTTTGATGCAATAAGCATGGTCGCCATTATAATGCTTATGGCTAAACCGATAACATAAACCATCAACTGCAAATTTCTGACATGGCAAAAATCGTTACTGTCACCGCTAATACTGCCATTGATTTTTTTATCGAAGTGGCGGGCTTGGCACACGATACCGTTAAAGCACGCCACAGTGCCGAATTTGCAGGCGGCAAAGGGGTGAATGTTGGCAAGGCGGTTGCCGCGCTGGGTTGTCCGGTGATTTGCCAAGGCTTCGTGGGTGAGCAATCTTTAGCGGCATTTAATGCCTTGGCTACAGCAACTTTGTACACCCAGTTTACTGCTGTTGCCGGTAAAACCCGCACCAACCTGACCTTGTCCGACATCGTTGCCAACCAACAAACGCATATCATCACCCAAGGGTTCAGTGTGGCAGATAGCGATTGCCAGCAGCTAGCCAATACCTTGGCTGCAACTATTACAGCTGGGGATAGCGTGATTTTTTCCGGTAGTTTGCCTCCTGGTGCGCCAGACAATAGCTATGCTAAGCTCATCGAGTTATGCCACCGTAAAGGCGCGTTGCCATTTTTGGACAGTAGAGGGCAGGGTTTAAAAGAAGGCATCACAGCCAAGCCCTATCTGATAAAGCCCAACCAGTCTGAATTTCAGGAATTAACCGGTTCAGCCTGTGTAACCGAACAAGCTATTGTTGCCGCTGCACAGGATTTGCTTGCCCAAGGCATTGAATGGGTTTGCGTGTCCCGAGGCGAACAGGGGCTGGTAATGGTCGGCAAACACATCGCCTTATCGGCCCGCATCAACAGCTTGCACCCTACCATGCTCAATACAGTGGGTTGCGGTGATGCCTTGTTAGCGGGGCTAGTGGTTGCCATGAAGAAGGGCAAGGCTGTGGAAGACTGGCTTAGATTAGCCGTGGCTTGTGGCAGCGCCAATTTGTCCGTTGCTGAACCTGGCTGCTTTGACCTAGGTTTAGTGCGGGAGATTTATAAATTAGTTGAAATTGGCAGACTGGTCATTTAACCCATTGTTAGTGGCAAAAACCTATACTTAATTAGCAATGTCTGAAAAATAACGTCACGTTGATTGTTACCATTACCGAAAATTTGTCTGCTGTCACTACAGCACCTAAAAACAAACCAACTCAACCATAATAAGCTTTATACCAATCCACAAATTGCCCGATACCTTCAGTTATATCGGTCATCGGTTTATAGGCAAAGTCTTGTTCAAAATGCGAGACATCGGCATAAGTATCCGGTACGTCGCCGTGTTGCAAGGGCAACAAATTGATAATGGCTTTTTTGCCCAGGCAGTTTTCAAGGGCGGCGATAAAGTCTAGCAGTTCCACGGGTTTATTATTGCCCATGTTGTAGACTTTATAAGGGGCGAAGCTGCTGCTGGGGTCGGGGGAGTGTCCTGACCATGCGGGGTTGCTTTGTGCAGGTTGGTCCATCACCTTGACTAGTCCGTTGGCTATGTCATCAATATAGGTAAAATCGCGGCGGTGGTTGCCGTAGTTGAACACGTCAATCGGTTTGCCTTGCAGTATGTTGCGGGTGAACAAAAAAGGTGACATATCCGGTCTGCCCCACGGCCCGTATACAGTGAACAGCCGCAAGCCGGTGGTGGGCAGGGCAAACAAGTGGCTGTAGCTATGAGCCATCAATTCATTGGCTTTTTTGCTGGCGGCATACAGGGAAATGGGGTGGTCTACGTTGTCCTGTACGGAAAATGGGGTTTGGCTGTTGGCACCGTAGACAGAACTGGAAGAAGCATAAACCAGATGTTGTATGGCATGTTGCCGACAGCATTCCAAAACATGGGCAAAACCGACCATATTAGATTGGATATAGCTATGCGGGTTGGATAAAGAATGGCGCACCCCTGCTTGGGCGGCCAAATGGATGACCTGCCGGATAGGCTCAGCGGCAAATAAGGCATCAAGTCCCGCTTTGTCGGCAATATCCAACGGTACGAATGTAAAGCGGGGAAACTGTTGCAGGCGTTGCAATCTGGCCTGTTTCAGATTGACATCATAATAGCTGTTCAGGTTATCGATGCCGATAATCTGATTCCCCCGCTGCAATAACTTAATGCTGACTGCCGCGCCAATGAAGCCTGCCGCCCCTGTCACCAATATTTTCAAAATATGCACCGCATCCGTAAATTACCACGATATTGATACTGTATATTTTATAGTGTAGCTGTTACAGTCGGTTGATGCCTGATTTTTGTTAAATTAACCTTTTTATATCAATAAGATTGCCTGAAAACCGTATAGTTACAGGTAATTTTTTATCAACACTTCAGCTATTTGTATGCTATTGAGTGCTGCCCCTTTGCGGACGTTGTCGCCGACCACCCATAAATCCAAACCGGTAGGATGGGAAATGTCTTCACGGATACGCCCTACAAACACATCATCATGACCGGAGGAGTCAGTCACTGCTGTGGGATAGCCACCATTGACCCGTTCATCGACCAAGGTTACACCGGGAGCGTTAGCCAGCAATGCCCTAGTGGCTTCTGCGCTGATTTTGTCGCGGGTTTCTATATGCACAGCTTCGGAATGCCCGTAAAAAACTGGCACACGCACGGCGGTGGCATTGACCATTATGTTAGGGTCGCCCATGATTTTTTGGGTTTCCCAGACCATCTTCATTTCTTCTTTGGTGTAGCCGTTATCCATAAACACATCAATCTGTGGCAACACATTGAAGGCAATTTGTTTAGGATAGACTTTTGCCTCGATGGGCTGAAGATTAAGCAGTGCCATAGTTTGTCTGCCCAATTCCTCCATGGCATCTTTACCTGTACCGGATACGGCCTGATAGGTGCAGACGTTAATCCGGCTAATACCCACCGCATCATAAATGGGTTTTAATGCCACCAGCATTTGGATGGTTGAGCAATTGGGATTGGCAATAATGCCACGGTTTTTGTAGTCGGCAATTTTTTCGGGGTTGACTTCCGGCACAATAAGTGGAATATCGTCGTCATAGCGGAACTGGGAAGTGTTGTCGATCACCACACACCCGGCTGCTGCGGCAATAGGGGCGTAAATTTCAGAAACCGAGGCACCAGGCGAAAACAGCCCAATGTCCGCTTTAGAAAAATCAAACGTGGCCAAATCTTCCACTTTAAGGCTACCGTCTTTAAAGGCGATGCGTTTGCCGACTGAGTTGCTGCTAGCTAGCGCGTAGACATTGCCGACCGGAAAATTACGTTCTTCCAAAATGGCCAGCATGGTTTCACCCACTGCACCGGTTGCGCCCACTACGGCAACGTTATAAAGTTTGCTCATGGTATTATCCTTTTAAAGCGGCAACAATGGCATCGCCCATTTGCGCTGTGCTGACTTTGTGCATCCCTTCCGAGTAAATGTCCGCTGTGCGGAAACCGGCATCCAATGCACTATGTACCGCAGCTTCTATGCGTTCTGCTGCTTCGGTCTCGTTGAAGGTGTAACGTAGCATCATCGATGCCGACAAGATGGTTGCCAGTGGATTGGCTATGCCTTGTCCGGCAATATCAGGCGCGGAACCGTGGATAGGTTCGTACATGCCTTTGTTGCTGGCATCGAGCGAGGCGGATGGCAACATGCCAATGGAACCGGTCAGCATGGCGGCAGTGTCCGATAAAATATCACCGAACATGTTGCTGGTGACCATCACATCAAATTGTTTGGGTGCGCGCACCAATTGCATGGCGGCATTATCTACATACATGTGGCTGAGTGTCACATCGGGGTAGTTTTTGCCCACTTCAGTGACCACTTGGCGCCATAACTCGGTGCACTCCAACACGTTGGCTTTATCGACCGAACAGACTTTGCGGTTACGTTTTTGGGCAATTTGGAAAGCCGAATGGGCTATGCGGCGGATTTCTGATTCACTGTAAACCAAGGTGTTGAAACCTTGTTTTTCACCGTTCTCCAACAGCCTGACACCACGCGGCTGACCAAAATAAATGCCGCCGGTCAATTCCCGCACAATCATCAGATCGAGGCCGGACACCACTTCAGGTTTTAGCGTTGAAGCTTGTTCCAGTTGTGGGTACAACACCGCCGGACGCAAGTTGGCGAATAGCCCCAAGGTTGAACGCAACCCTAACAAGCCTTTTTCGGGGCGCACAGAAATGTCCAAGGATTCCCATTTGGGGCCGCCCACTGCTCCCAGCAAAATGGCATCCGCCGCTTGCACTTGTGCTATGGTCTGCTCAGGGAAGGGGGTGCCGAACACATCATAAGCCGCACCACCAATCAAGCCAGCTTCAAACACCATAGCCAAATTCATATCGGCGGTGATGACCGCCAATACTTTTATGGCTTCAGCAATAATCTCCGGCCCAATGCCATCACCCGGCAATACTGTAATTTTTTTTGTCATTTAACACCTTGTTATTATTTTATGGGTTGCCTACAAACAACCAAGGGGCCCGCTTGGCGCGTTCATTTTCGTAGGCGGCAATTTTATCAGCGTGCAATAGCGACAAGGCAATATCATCCAAGCCGTTAAGCAGACGGTATTTGCGTGTTTCGTCTATGGCAAAGACAAAGGTTGCCGCACTGGGCGTAGTGATGGTTTGCGCCGCCAAGTCGATGGTCAGACGGTAGCCTTCCACCAATTCCCTGAACAGCCGGTCAACGGTTTCAACAGGCAGTACAATCGGCAACACACCATTTTTAAAGCAATTGTTATAGAAAATGTCGGCAAAGCTGGGAGCTATGATGGCCCTGAAGCCAAAATCTTCCAATGCCCAAGGGGCGTGTTCGCGTGATGAGCCGCAGCCAAAGTTTTCCCGCGCCAGTAGTATTTGTGCGCCTTGGTAATGTGGTTTATTAAGCACAAAATCCATGTTCAAGGGCCGCTGGCTGCAATCCATTTCGGGCTCGCCGTGGTCTAGATAACGCCATTCATCAAAAAGATAAGGGCCAAAGCCGGTGCGGCGGATGGACTTTAAAAATTGCTTAGGGATAATGGCATCGGTATCGACATTGGCGCGGTCTAATGGCGCAACCAAGCCGTTCAATAAGGTAAAAGCTTGCATATTAGTTTGATGGTTTTGTGTTCATTGCTTCAGGGGTGGGCATTACAATTGGCGGACATCAATAAAATGCCCTGCTACTGCCGCCGCAGCCGCCATTGCCGGACTGACCAAATGGGTGCGCCCACCGTAGCCTTGGCGACCTTCAAAATTGCGGTTGGAGGTAGAGGCGCAGCGTTCGCCTTCTTCCAGCTTGTCGGCATTCATCGCCAAACACATGGAACAGCCCGGTTCACGCCATTCAAATCCGGCATCAGTAAATATTTTGTCCAACCCTTCCGCTTCGGCTTGACGCTTCACCAAACCAGAACCGGGCACCACCAAGGCCAATTTGATGTTACCGGCAATTTTTTTGCCTTTGGCAATGTCGGCAGCGGCACGCAAATCTTCAATCCTAGAATTGGTGCAAGAACCGATAAACACTTTATCCACTTGAATATCGGTAATAGCTTGGCCTGCTTGCAAGCCCATATATTCCAAAGCCCGCTGCATACTTTGCCGTTTAACGCCTTCTGCTTCCTGCATAGGGTCGGGGATAAAGCCATCAACCGCCGCCACCAATTCGGGTGAAGTGCCCCAAGTGACTTGCGGTTTAATGGCGGTGGCATCTAATTCAATCACTTTGTCAAACACGGCATCGGCATCGGAATAAAGCCGTTGCCAATAGCGTTCTGCCATAAACCAGTGCTCATCTTTAGGCGAATAGGGTCTATTGCGGTAATAATCAATAGTCACCTCGTCAACGGCAACCAAACCAGCCCTAGCGCCCGCTTCAATAGCCATATTGCAAACCGTCATACGGCCTTCCATGGACAGGTTGCGGATGGCCTCACCGGCAAACTCAATGGTGTAGCCATTGCCGCCTGCGGTGCCAATGGTGCCGATAATGGCCAGCACGATGTCTTTGGCGGTCACGCCAGGCTCTACCGGGCCATTTAGTTTAATCAGCAAGTTTTTGGCTTTTTTCTGAACTAAACATTGCGTAGCCAATACATGTTCCACTTCTGAAGTGCCTATGCCAAAGGCCAATGCACCCGATGCACCATGGGTGGAAGTATGCGAATCGCCGCATACCACGGTCATGCCGGGCAAGGTAGCCCCTTGTTCGGGGCCAATGACATGGACAATGCCTTGGCGCGAATCCGTCATGGCAAACTCGGTGATGCCAAATTCGGCACAATTGTTGTCCAGTGTTTCCACTTGCAGACGCGAAACTGGGTCAGCAATGCCTTGCTCCCTAGCAGTGGTTGGCACATTGTGGTCGGCCACCGCCAAATTGCGGTCGATCCGCCACGGCTTCCTGCCCGCCAGACGAAGCCCGTCAAAGGCTTGTGGCGAGGTGACTTCATGCACCAAATGGCGGTCGATATAGATCAATGAAGAACCGTCATCCTCGGTGTGGACAACATGGTCTTCCCATAATTTGTCGTATAAGGTTTTACCAGGCATAGGTTTGGCTGTCTAAAGTAAATGATGTGGTCAGTGTAAACTATATTTAGTCCAATATGGCGAACAGTTGGCTGGTAATGCTATCAACTGAGCCCACACCGGCAATGGAGCCAAAACGGTTGCTGCGGCCGGGTGCGGAGTAAAAGCCCACCAACGGTTTGGTTTGTTCATGGTAAACATGCAAACGCCTACGCACGGTTTCTTCTTTGTCATCATCACGCTGCACCAAAGGCTCGGCGGTCTCATCATCTAGCCCGGCATTTTTAGGCGGGTTATACTCAATATGGTAGCTGCGCCCAGAAGCCAGATGCACCCGTCGTCCTGCCATACGTTTGACAATCTCTTCATCGTCAACCACAATTTCGATCACGCAATCAATGGTGATGCCCATGACATCCAAGCCTTCAGCCTGCGCTAAGGTGCGTGGAAAGCCATCCAGCAAAAATCCCTTGCTGCAATCCGCTTGGGTAATGCGTTCTTTAATCAGCCCTAAGATAATATCGTCAGAAACTAGCCCGCCCGCATCCATGACTTTTTTTGCCGCCAAGCCAAGCTGCGTGCCTTCTCTGACCGCTGCACGGAGCATATCACCTGTTGAAATTTGAGGGATACCATATTTTTTGGTAATAAACTGGGCTTGTGTTCCTTTACCAGAACCGGGGCTCCCTAACAGGATAATGCGCATAAAAACTCCATTGTATGGTTACTGCTAATCGGTAAAAAATTTCCGTTCTTCGGCTATTATAAGCGGAAAAAATTAAGCCGATTATTTTATAACACTTCTTCGCCAATCTCCTTTAAAAATGCACTTATTTTTCGCCGTAAAATCATTTTTGGCTTTGCTTGGGCAGTGTTAGGGTATTTTTGGCATATTTCTACCCTAACATGATTAAAATTTACCCAGCAATGCAGCCAGTGCTACATGAAAGGTATACAATCAAATTACCTGAACCAGCCAATTGAGTTGATACTGGCATCCGCCTTTAATGGTAAAATTACGCTTGTTACAGCGTATTCGTCATGAAACGCGACGACTACCGCCAGAAATATGTCCAGCCCCCTATAGCACCGCTTTTGGATAGCCATAATGAGTACACTGCTTAAACTTTTTCAAGATTCATCCTCCCTTTATGGCAGCAATGCGACCTTTATAGAAGACCTTTACGAACGCTATTTGGAAGACCCCGAGTCGGTGGATGCCAGCTGGCAAGTCCAGTTCAACAAGATTCGCCGTGGGGTGAATTATGAAACGCCCCATAGCCCAGTCTTGGAACGATTTGCCCAGTTGGCCAAGTCGCCTGCCAAATTATCACAATTACAAGGATTTACTGAACAAAGCGTCAAAAAACAGTCGGCAGTGGCGCGGCTTATCAACCATTATCGGGTGCGCGGACATCAGATTGCCAACAACAATCCGTTAGGCAAAACCAGCCCGCCACCCTTGGACATGGACCCCGCCTACTACGGACTGACCGAGCCGGACATGGACACCTTGTTTGACACCGGCTCATTGTTTGATCAAAGCCGCTTGCCGTTGCGGGATATTGTCGCCAACCTGAAGAAAATTTACTGCGGCAGTATCGGTTCCGAATACATGCACATTGTTGACACCAAAGAGCGGCGCTGGCTGATCAACCGGCTAGAAACGCCCCGCGACAAGCAAACCTTTGATGTCGACAAAAAACGTTGGATTTTAAATACCCTGACGGCTGCCGAAGGGATTGAGCATTACCTGCAAAACCGTTTTGTGGGCCAGAAGCGTTTTTCACTAGAAGGTGGCGAAGCATTGATACCAGTATTGGATGAACTGATCCAATGTGCGGGCAGCCGAGGTGCCAAAGAAATCGTCATGGGCATGGCGCATCGTGGGCGTTTGAATGTTTTGATCAATATCTTAGGCAAAAGCCCTGCCAGTCTGTTTGACGAGTTTGCCGGTACTTTCAAAACTACCCCAGGTGTGAACGCAGGCGATGTTAAGTACCACATGGGCTTTTCTTCCAACATCAATTCACCTAGCGGGCCCATCCATTTGACGTTGGCGTTTAACCCGTCGCATCTTGAGATTATTAATCCGGTTATCGAAGGCTCTGTTAGGGCGCGCCAAGACCGTGCGGGCGAAAATGCCATCAACAAGGTGATACCGCTGCTAGTGCACGGCGACGCGGCATTTTCCGGGCAGGGCATTGTCATGGAAACCCTTAACATGTCACAAACCCGCGCCTTTAACACCGGTGGCACTATCCATATTGTCCTCAACAATCAAATTGGTTTCACCACCAGCAACCCTAAAGATGCCCGTTCAACATTGTATTGCACCGACGTGGCCAGCATGATCCAAGCCCCCGTGTTCCATGTCAATGGCGACGATCCCGAAGCCGTGTTGTTTGTCACCAAGCTGGCGGTTGATTACCGTATGACGTTCAACCGTGATGTGGTCATCGACTTGATTTGTTATCGCCGACTGGGCCACAACGAAGCGGATGAACCAGCAACAACCCAGCCTATGATGTATCAGGTTATCCGTAAACATAAGACCACCCGCAAATTGTACGCTGAGCAATTGCTTAAGGAAGGCATTGTATCGGCCCAAGAGGTCTTGGCTATGGAACAGGATTACCAACAGCGGCTTGAGGCGGGGCAGATTGTTTCCCGCCCAGTGGTCACTAACCCTGACTATTCCTATTCCAACCAATGGAATCAGTTCTTAAATAAGCATTGGAACCAAGTTTGCAATACCGCAGTGCCTATGGAGCGCATCCGCTTTTGTAATGATAGGATGCAACGGATGCCTAGCCATTTTGAATTGCATCCACGGGTTGCCAAAGTGATGGAAAACCGCCGCAAAATGGCAGCCGGTGCCATGCCGTTGGATTGGGGTTTTGCCGAAAATTTGGCTTATGCCACTTTGCTGATGGAAAAACATAATATACGCCTGACTGGCCAAGATGTCGGGCGCGGCACATTCGTCCATCGCCATGCGGTATTGCATAACCAAATCAACCATAAAACCTACACCCCGCTGAAGCATTTAGATAAAGACCAAGGACGGGTGCAAATCTTTGACTCATTGCTGTCCGAGGCGGGTGTATTGGGCTTTGAATACGGCTACAGCACCACAACCCCAAGCACCCTGGTTATTTGGGAAGCGCAATTTGGTGACTTTGCAAACGGCGCACAAGTGCTGATTGACCAATTTATTAGTTCAGGGGAAACCAAATGGGGTCGCTTATGCGGTTTGGTTATGCTATTGCCACATGGTTTTGAAGGCCAAGGCCCCGAGCATTCTTCGGCACGGCTTGAGCGTTACCTGCAATTATGTGCCGAACATAATATGCAAGTGTGCAGCCCGACCACACCCGCGCAAATTTTCCACCTGTTGCGCCGCCAGCTTATCCGTCCTTACCGCAAGCCGTTGGTGGTGATGAGCCCTAAAAGTTTATTACGCCATAAATTGGCGGTATCCACCTTGGAAGACCTGACCAATGGGCAGTTTGAGTCCATTATTGGCGAACAGGATGAAGTGGATGCCAATCAAGTCACACGCCTGATTTTATGCTCAGGCAAAGTGTATTACGATTTATTGGAAGTGCGCCGCCAAGACGAGGCCAATCACATCGCCATCGCACGGCTGGAACAGCTGTACCCCTTTCCGGCTGACTTGTTCAAGGTAGAAATTGCCAAGTACCCTAATCTGCAAGAATTTGTCTGGTGTCAGGAAGAACCTAAAAACCAAGGTGCCTGGTACAACTCAAACCATAATTTTATTGATAACCTGCCACCTTCCATCAAAATAACCTATGCTGGTCGGGCGGCTTCCGCATCACCGGCGGTTGGCAGCTTCCTAGTCCATATTGAACAGCAAAAGGCTGTCGTACAATCAGCCCTTTACGGCACACCCTCAGGAAAATAACATGAGCATTGAAGTCTTAGTCCCTACCTTACCCGAATCCGTCGCCGACGCCACCCTTATCACTTGGCACAAAAAAGCCGGGGATACGGTTAACAAAAATGATAACTTGGTCGATTTGGAAACAGATAAGGTTGTGCTGGAAGTGACCGCGCCTGACAGCGGCATCCTTAGCCAAATATTCAAACAAGATGGTGCTATTGTCACCAGTGGTGAAGTGTTGGCTGTGCTGGAAAGCCTTGCAGCCGGTGGCACAGCCGCAGCCCCTGAACAGCCTGGCACGGAATCGGCAGCCAGCAATAGTGCCTTAAGCCCATCGGTGCGCCGACTGCTGCAAGAAAACACCTTAGACCCTGCCGCCATCACCGGCACCGGAAAAAGCGGTCGCCTGACCAAAACCGATGTTTTGGAACACTTGGGCAAACAAGCCCAGCCGCAAGCCCAAGTCCAAGCAGCCCCCGCTGAAAGCAAACCGGTCGCGGTTGTTGAACCCAGCCCTGTATTGGTGGCTAGCGGCACGACGGAGCATCGCCCTGAACAGCGGGTGGCAATGACCCGATTGCGGGCCAAAGTGGCAGAACGCCTGTTACAAGCGCAGCAAAACGCAGCCATGCTGACCACATTCAACGAAGTCAACATGCAAAACGTGATTGACTTGCGCAACCAGTACAAAACCCGCTTTGAGCAAAAACATAACGTCAAGCTTGGCTTCATGTCATTTTTTGTCAAAGCCTCCATTGAAGCCCTAAAGAAATTTCCTGCCATCAATGCCTCCATTGATGGCAGTGACATCATCTACCACGGCTACTACGATCTAGGCATTGCCGTCAGCACCCCGCGCGGCCTGATTGTGCCGGTATTGCATGACGTTGACCAACTGGATTTTGCCGGTATTGAAAAGACCATTGCCGATTTTGGCGAAAAAGCCCGTGCTGGCACACTCAGTTATGATGACCTGAAAGGCGGTACATTCACCATCACCAACGGCGGTGTGTTTGGCTCCATGCTATCAACCCCCATTCTTAACCCGCCGCAATGCGCCATTTTAGGTATGCATGCCATTAAAGAGCGTGCCGTTGTCGAAAACGGGCAAATCGTCATTAGACCGATCATGTATCTGGCACTGTCCTACGACCACCGATTGGTCGATGGGCGCGAAGCCGTGCAATTTTTGGTCACCATTAAAGAATGTCTGGAATCCCCTGCCCACCTTTTGCTGAACATTTAACTATGCCAAACACACCTAGCTATGATGTCATTGTCATTGGTGCCGGCCCAGCCGGTTATTCCAGTGCTATCCGTTGCGCCCAACTTGGCTTAAAAACGGCCTGTGTCGATAACTGGCGCGACAAACATGGACAAAGCGGCTTGGGTGGTTTTTATTTAAATTCTGGCTGTGTAGCCAGCTTGGCGTTGTTGGAGTCGGCCAAGCTTTACCATAGCTTAAATCACGACCTAAAACAGCACGGTATCCATGCCGACAATCTGCACATCGACATTGCCGCGATGGTCGAACGCAAAAACACCATTGTAGAGGGCTTACGAGAACAAATTGCCAATGATTTTGCGTTTTATAACATTGAACGCATCCACGCCAAAGCCAAGCTGCTAGGCCCTAGAAAGGTCGAGATCACCCCAGTACCGGCTGCGGCTGAAGACCCTCTTTACGCACCCACACTCGCCAGCTCCACAACCGAAAGCTATGTAATAGAAGGCCAGCATATTATTCTTGCCACTGGCTCATCGCCCATCAAACTACGTTATGCACCGGTGGACAATGAGTTTATTTTTGATTCGATTGGCGCATTGAATATGACCTCAGTGCCGCAAAAGCTGGCCATTATAGGTTCGGGTGTCATTGGCCTAGAAATAGCGGGTATATGGAACAGGTTAGGGGCAGAAACTATTTTGCTGGAAGCGCAAGACAGCTTCTTGTCATTGCCTGACCAACAAATTTCTCATGAAGCCCACCGCATTTACAGCCAACAAGGTTTGGAAATACGCTTAGGTGCCCGTGTCACTGCCGCGAAAAAAACCGGACAAAAAGTGTTGGTTGACTACCAAGATAAAAATGGCCCGCAAAGCTTGCAAGTTGACAAGCTGATAGTTGCTTGTGGACGCAAACCGAACACGGAAAACCTATCGGCAGCAGAAGCCAATCTGCTATTTGATGAAAACGGCTACACTCACGTTAATGAAAAATGCCGCACCAACCTGCCGAACGTCTACGCCATTGGCGACCTGTCTTTGCGCGGGCCGATGCTGGCACACAAAGGTATTGAAGAAGGCATTTTTGTCGCCGAACAAATTGCCGGTCTGCATAGCCCCATCAACTACAACATTTTGCCTAATGTCATATATACCGACCCTGAAATTGCTTGGGTCGGGCAGACTGAACAAGCCTTACGGGCTGCGGGCGAGCCAATTAAAATCGGCCTGTACCCCCTAGGCACAACCGCCCGCGCCCAAACCTTGGGCAAATCGGAAGGGATGGTAAAAATCATCACCCACGCCGACAACGACACCATCTTGGGTGTTCACATCATTGGTGCACATGCCTCCGAAATGATAGCTGAAGCCACGCTGGCTATGGAGTTTTCCGCCAGCAGTGAAGACCTTGCCCGCACCATCCACGCCCACCCCACCTTGTCCGAAGCCCTGCACGAGGCAGCTATCGCCGTCAAACTGACCGCCTTACACCCCAAACTGCAAAACCACAACGATGATCTGCCATTTGAAGACAATGTGATGACCGATGAGTGATTGGCTGGCATAGCCATAGCCTGACAGTGCAGTACAGGCGGCAATAATTAATCCCGTAAAAAAGGCCACAAGCAGTGGCTTTTTTTACGGGAAAAACTATGCTGCCCCCCCCAAATTTAAGACTACAAGTTAAGATAGAAACGGTGGTTAAAGAAAGGGGAGGAAGCTATGGCATCAGCCCTAAAACCGCACTGTGGGGAGACCTAAAGAAAGAGGTGCTTGAAGCGCGATCCGGCAATAAAAGACAACCAACCAGATCATGGCGGAATGCGGGGATCAGGCCACCCAACGCAAGTTAACACTTGCAAGAACGCCAGCCAGAAATTGACGTGTATGACTGGCTAAAAAAGCCACACATTTTGAATGATGTAGGATGCAAAACAAGTATTTTAGCTGCAGATGCATGATATACAATGCATCTATGATCAAGACAGTGTTATTTTTTGTGGCAATTACTGCAAAAGCGCATGTGTTTAAGGTTAAACGTATAATGGATTGTGAAGTTGCTAGTTTTTTTGTGGGTACAGCCCCCGACGGTGAAAATCGGGGTGGGGTGGATAGCCAGTTTTATCGGTGGCAGCAAGGCATGTCCGTTGTGCTTGTAGGCTTGCCTTGACCTACTCTGTTTTTAAAACTACCAAGCGGTTTTACTTAAATATCAACGAGGTTTTTATGTTGCGATTAGTCTGTATACTGCTCATGATCATAGTCACCATTATCGATATCGGGCCATTTCCCATTACTAGCCTTTTAATGATATGGATATTGCTGTTCCGCCCAAGATGGTTTTACAATCTAGTACAGCGTATCTACCGATAAAACCAACAAGGCTAAAAGATCATTTGCCCGCCCAAGGCATGATAGGCACAGTGGAAATGCTGTTGGCGGGTGCGCCATCAATCAGTTTGCGGCTGATGGCCACATACACCAAGGTATTACGTTTTTTGTCAAACATACGGCTTACCCGTGTTTCTTTAAAAAATAATGCCGTGCCCTCACTAAAAGCCGTTTCTTCATCGGGAAGATTCTCTTTAATGCTGATTGGCCCCACTTGGCGGCAAGCAATCGAAAATTGCGAAGGGTCTTCGGCAACGCCCAGTGTACCGGCAATACCGCCGGTTTTGGCTTGGCTGATATGGCAGGTTACACCATCCACTTTCGGGTCATCAAACGCCTGCACACAGACTTTGTGATTTGCCCCAATCAGTTTCCAAGCAGTGGTTACACAGCCAATTTCTTCACAATAGGCAGTGGCTGACCCACCGGCAAACAGCAGTAAGGCAAGAAAAATTTGTTTCATTGTCATTCCTAAGATTGTCATTACAATTAATGGGCATAACCAGCGGCTGGCTGCTGTTTGCCCGTGTAGGTAACTTTATAAAGCACACCCAACTTATCATCGCTGATTAACAGGCTTCCGTCATCCAGCGTCAAAATATCAACCGGCCTACCCAACACCGCGTCATCAGCCAGCCAGCCGCTGATAAAACTTTGTTCAGAAACGGGGTTGCCACCTACAAATTTAACTAAAGCCACTTGGTAGCCTTGTGGTTCTGAACGGTTCCAAGAGCCATGTTGGGCCACCAGCAACTGTTGTTGGTATTCGGCAGGGAATTGCTTGCCTTGGTAAAAACGTATGCCTAGCGGCGCCACATGCGCCTTGAACCGCCATACCGGCGATTTAAATTCGGCACATTTTCTAAGAGGTCCAAATTCAGGGTCGCTGATAGTGCCGCTATGACAAAACGGGTAGCCAAAATGATCGCCTACAGCAGACCATTGATTTAGCTCCTCGGGTGGCGAGTCATCACCCAAGTAGTCACGCCCATTGTCAGTAAAAAAAAGCGTTTGGCTGTTCGGTTGCCAGTCAAAGCCTTGGCTGTTTCTGATACCGTGGGCGATAATTTCAAAATGGCTGCCGTCCGGATTCAAACGCGCCAAAGAAGCATAAAGTTGATTGCTTGGCTGGCAAATGTTACACGGTGCGCCAATCGCCGTATACAGTTTGTTATCGGGGCCAAAGCGCAAATATTTCCAGCCGTGTTCGGTATCACTAGGCAGTTTGTCATAAACCACCACAGGGGCGGGTGGATTATCCAGATGCGCCAACAGCTTCGGATAACGCAGTATCCGGTCGATAGTCGCAACATACAGCGAACCGTCTTTATAAGCCACGCCGTTGGGCATGTTCAAGTTTTCCGCCACCACAAAGGTATGGTCAGCCTTGCCATCGTGGTTGGCATCGGTCACGGCATAGACTTTGCCTTCCGGCCCAGTGCCCACAAAAACCATGCCATTATCACCCAGTGCCAAGCCACGGGCGTTAGCTACATTATCGGCATAGATACTAATCTCAAACCCATCGGCCACTTGCAGTTGTTTGATGATGTCCTGATGTGCCAAAGGGGACGCAGCAACTAAACTCTGCAACAGCAGCACAAGAGCTAAGCCAATGGTTAAATGGTTTATTAATTTAAGCACACCCTTATCCCCCTATCTTTTCGACGACCCAGGCAAGCAATTGCACTGGCTTGGATTCTATAGCCAAACAAAAGCAATTCAAGCTTTAAGCAAAAAAATAATTAGCAGTTGATTTATTTTCTGGTTAGGTTATTATATCCGGCTTGCGGAGAGGTGGCAGAGCGGCCGAATGCGGCGGTCTTGAAAACCGTTGAGGGTTGATCCCCTCCCAGGGTTCGAATCCCTGCCTCTCCACCACACTCTAGTAGTGCTTAAAATTCAGCAATTTGTTGGCTTCGGGTTTTAAATAAAGTTACCACTTTCCGTAACAATTTATTTTCAAGTAACCCCGCATTGATTACTTCTTTCCAGTGGCAGCTGTTCATTGCCCAATCACTCAAATTAGACCATGTTCGGCAAACGAATACGGTTGTCCATCGCCAATAATAAAATGGTCCAATACCCGGATGTCGAACAAGCCTAACGCTTGTTTGAGTTTGTCGGTGATCAGTTTGTCGGATTGGCTGGGTTCGGCAATGCCGGACGGGTGGTTGTGGGCAAAAATGACCGCAGCGGCGTTATGGTGCAAGGCTTGTTTGACAACCTCCCGTGGGTAAACGCTGGCACTGTCCAATGTGCCACGGAACATTTCATCCAGCTGGATAACTCGGTGCTGGTTGTCAAGAAACAGGCAGGCAAACACTTCATAACTGTAACCACGTAGATGGGCGCTCAGGTAGGCACGGGTGATGTCGGGGCTGGACAAGGCATTGCCCCGCTGCAGGATTTCTTCAAAATGCCGCCGCGCCATTTCCAACACCGCCTGCAATTGGGCATATTTGGCAGCACCCAAACCCAGGCCTAGGCAAAATTGTGCTTGGTCGGCATTCAGCAAGGCTTTTAACGAACCAAACGTGTCCAACAATTCCCGCGCCAAATCGACAGCAGACTTGCCGGGTGTGCCGGTACGCAGAAAAATAGCCAACAACTCCGCATCGGTCAAGGCACTTGCCCCCCGTTGCAGCAATTTTTCCCGAGGCCGCTCTTCAGCGGGCCAATCTTTGATAGCCATCGCGTTTTATCCCATACAAATTGCACAAGCATAGCGCGACTATAAGCCATCACCTAGCAAAATAGTATATGGATTGCTTGCACCTTTAACGCGCCTACGGTTTAGAACTTAGCGCAAACGGTTGACATTATGATAGCTTATGGTAAACCAAACATTGTTGTTGTGGAGATCACCATGAAAGCCCCCCAAGCCTATTTAAACGAACCATCCGACCAAGCCGTTAAACTGATCGTTCAAGCCATAGACCAAGATGTGGAGCGTGGCGAAGACATATTAATGTTAGGCTTAGGCTCAGTGATGCTATCCAGCACCTTTGCCATAGTGGCCCCACCGCATATATTATTGCCGTTGGTGGCCTTGGTGTTCGCGCTTTCTGCTGGCATGGCCCGAAAAAATTACCACGCCATGGATAAAAAATTGGCAAACGCCCTAAAATTGCTCGACCGGCGGCAACGCTTGGTATTGTCGCCTATTGCCGACATTTTCAGCCAACACCCAGAACCCCCGTTAGTAGACTCGCTCAACCCGCTGATGAATCTTAGCCGCACCTGGAAAAGCGTATTGGGTGGTATATTGATCAACCCGTTCTGGATGCCCATTTTTTATATGTTGGGTATACAGATTGGCGAAGAAAAA
This sequence comes from uncultured Methylococcaceae bacterium, assembly GCA_903927955.1. GTDB lineage: Bacteria > Pseudomonadota > Gammaproteobacteria > Methylococcales > Methylomonadaceae > Methylovulum. The sequence goes on from CAIYOW010000035.1 coordinate 17,429, forward strand.
AACCTCATCTTGCTTAACCGTGCAGTTATCAGCGTAGAGCAACAGATTGAAGGGCAGCTTAGGACAAGTGACTAAGCGCAACTTACTACTTTTTATTGACAACCAATTCGGCTTCCCATATTGGCTCACCGTCCTCAAGTAACATTTCAACCACTTCCCGAAGATTTTCATTAAGTTCGTCCAATGATTCCGCTTGGCTATGTGCGCCAGTGAATCCAGGAATGAAACCTGCATATAAATCAGTGTTGTGGCATTTTTCAATAATAGCCGTGTAAACTTTCATATTGGCCTACTCTCTTTATGTGGTTCAGTGATTGCAACCGTGATAAACAAAGTTTTTTCATATCATCGGTTGCATTAATCTCCTTATGACGGGTTCTAAAATCGTCTGGTACTAGATTTTCTAAATCTTTGTGGCAGATGGTTCAAAATGCAATGCATCCAATTCCGGCTATTTCTAAGATGACCCCGAAAGCAAATCCGTTTATCGGTATAATTGCAGTTTTTCTGTTGAACCACCTCCTACCATGACCAATATCAATGCCGATAAACTTTCCAGCGCCCGTTTTGCCCAAGCCACCGATGCTTTTGTCGAAGTGTTCACCGCCTCGGTCGATTTTGATAAGCGCATGGCGGCACAGGACATACAAGGCTCCATTGCCCATGCCACCATGCTGTGCGCTTGCGGCATTCTGACCGAAGCGGAACGGGATGCGATTATTGGTGGCTTGACACACATCGGCGAGGAAATAGCCAGCGGCACATTTGTCTGGTCGGTTAAGCAAGAAGACGTGCACATGAACATTGAAGCACGGCTAACCGATATGATTGGCATTGCTGGAAAAAAACTGCACACCGGCCGTTCCCGCAACGACCAGGTGGCGACCGACATACGCCTGTATTTGCGTGACGAAATAGTCCACATTACTGCCGAACTGGCCCGCCTACAGGCCGCTATCCTTGACTTGGCGGAGCAACACGCCGACACCATTATGCCCGGCTTCACCCATTTGCAAGTGGCCCAACCGATCACCTTCGGGCATCATCTGATGGCCTGGTTTGAAATGCTCAGCCGCGACCGCGAACGTCTGCAAGATTGCCGCAAGCGCTTGAATGTCATGCCCTTGGGTGCGGCGGCTTTGGCAGGCACCAGTTACCCGATAGATCGGGATATGACCGCCGGATTGTTAGGTTTCAGCCGCCCGTCTGCCAATTCGTTGGATTCGGTGAGCGACCGCGATTTTGCCATTGAATTCGCCGCCGCTGGCAGTTTGATCATGATGCACTTGTCACGTTTTTCTGAAGAACTGGTGTTGTGGGCCAGTGCCCAATTCGACTTTATTGATATACCGGATGCTTTTTGCACCGGTTCATCCATCATGCCGCAAAAGAAAAACCCCGACGTACCGGAATTGGTGCGCGGCAAATCAGGGCGGGTTACGGGGCATTTGGTGTCGTTGCTGATGCTGATGAAAAGTCAGCCGTTGGCGTACAACAAAGACAACCAAGAAGACAAAGAACCGTTGTTTGACACAGCCGACACGCTTATCAACTGCTTACGGGCTTTTGCCGACATGGTGCCGCATTTGGTGGCCAAAAAAACTAGCATGTACCAATCCGCTAAACGTGGCTTTGCCACCGCAACCGATCTGGCGGATTACTTGGTACGCAAAGGCATGGCCTTCCGTGATGCCCACGAAGTGGTCGGGCTGGCGGTGCGTTTGGGGCTGGAAACCAACCGTGATTTATCGGAATTGTCACTGGCAGAATTGCAGGGGTTTTCCACGTTGATTGATGCAGACGTGTTTGGCTTTTTAACCTTGGAAGGTTCAGTGGCTTCCCGCCAGCATATTGGCGGCACCGCACCGGAAACGGTTAAAAAAGCCATTGCCGCCGCCAAGGCGCAATGGCAATTGGCAGAATAAACCAAAAAAACAGGGTAGGGTGGTTTCGCGCTAGCAAACCACCTTTTGCCTATAACGACTCATAAACCTTCTGGTATTGCTTAGCGCTTTCTGACCAAGAATAATCTTTTTTCATGCCATTAACTTGCATTTGCCGCCATAACTTGGGCTGGCTGTAAATCAGTAGGGTACGCTTGACCGTTTCCAGCAGTGTGCCGGGCGTGGCATCATCAAACACAAAGCCCGTGGCGGTAAGGTCTGCCAGTGTGTCGGGCAGCGCATCGGTGACCGTGTCCGCCAAGCCGCCGGTTTTTCTGACAATCGGCACCGTGCCATAGCGTTGGCTATAAATTTGGTTTAAACCACACGGCTCAAAGCGCGAGGGCATCAAAAACACGTCGGCGCCTGCTTCTATCAAATGCGACAAGCCTTCATCATAGCCTAAGTAAACCGCCATTTTGTCAGGATAACGCTGGGCAAAGGCCAGCAATTGCTGCTCAAAGCCTTTGTCACCACTACCCAACATAACCAATTGCAGGGGTTGCGCCAACATTTCTTCCAGCCCTTCCAAAATAAGGTCAATGCCTTTTTGTTCCACCAAGCGGCTAATCAGGGCGAACAATGGCACTTTTTTGTGGGTCGGCAGGGCAAACTTTTCTTGCAGCGCGGTTTTGTTGGCGGCTTTTTTAGCTAATGATTTCAAATTAAACGGCTGGGCAATATAAGGGTCGGTTTCAGGGTCCCATTGTTCAGTGTCAATGCCATTAATAATGCCCGTCAATACTGCCTTGCGGTGACTCAGCAAGCCTTCCAAACCATAACCAAATGCGGGAGTTTGGATTTCCTCGGCATAACTTGGGCTGACCGTGGTGATGTGGTCGGCGTATGCCAAGCCACCTTTTAAAAAGGACAACAAGCCATTAAACTCTACACCGTGCATACCCCATAGTGATTTGGGCAAGCCCAGCTCGGTAAATACGGTTTTTTCAAACAAGCCTTGGTAAGCCATATTATGGATAGTGAACACAGTGGCGGGGTGCGGCTGCTCCAAAGACAACAATGCCGGCACCAAACCGCTTTGCCAATCGTTACAATGGACAATGTCCGGTTGCCAGTCCAGATAAGCCCTATCCATAGCGATTTCCACCGCCACGCGGCAAAACAGGGCAAACCGGGCCGCATTGTTGGGCCAAGCCGCGCCGCTGGCATCCACATAAGGGTTGCCCGGTAAGCCAAAGTAGTCGGCAAAGTCCACCAGCCACACCATAACACCTGTGCCCGGCAAGCGGGTTTCCAGAATATTCACCGCCACCATGCCCCCAGCTTCGGCAATGCTGAGGGTGCTTTTAAAAAAAATCGCTTCGTCGGTCTTAATGGCTTGGTAATTGGGCAGCAAAATGCGCACTTCTTCACCTTGTTCTAGCAGTGCTTTGGGCAAACTGCCGGACACATCGGCCAAGCCCCCCGTTTTGATCAGCGGATAGGCTTCGGAAGTGACAAACAATATTTTTTTCATAGGCTAATTCAGTTTACGGGCCGCAACATAGACCACGGGTTAAGTCGTTAGTGCTGTAATTTTAACACCATGCCTGCCAGCGGCGGTAAATCCAGCTCTAGCGAATAGGGCAGGTGCATCCAAGCGATTTCATCAGCCCCCACTTCGCCATTAAGCACATCACTACCGCCATAACAATGGCTGTCCGAATTTAGCAACACCTTATAACAACCGGCTTGCGGCACACCAATCCGGTAATTGTGCCTGACCACCGGAGTAAAGTTCAGCACGATCACCAGTTCGTTGCCCTCGCCGTCCTTGCGTCGGTAACTGATAACCGATTGCTCCACATCGTGGCAGTCTATCCATTCAAAGCCTTGGCAATCAAAATCATGTTGGTATAGCGGCGGATGGGCTTGGTATAGCGCGTTCAAGTCTTTCAACAAAGTTTGCACACTGCGGTGCAATGGGTAATCCAACACATACCAATCAAGGGCTTGGTTAAAATTCCATTGTGTGCCTTGGGCAAACTCGCAACCCATGAACAACAGCTTTTTGCCGGGATAAGTGTACATTAACGTGTACAGCAAGCGCAGATTGGCAAAACGCTGCCATTCATCACCAGGCATTTTGTTAAGCATGGAACCCTTGCCATGCACCACTTCATCATGGGAAAAGGGCAAGGCAAAGTTTTCGGTAAAGGCGTACAACATGCCAAAGGTCAGACGGTCATGATGGTAGCGGCGATGGATGGGGTCTTCTTGCATATACGACAAAATGTCATGCATCCAGCCCATATTCCATTTCATCGAAAAACCCAAGCCGCCCAGCCAAGTAGGGCGGGTCACTTGCGGCCAAGCGGTGGACTCTTCCGCCATCATCACCGTACCTGGAAATTGCTCATGGGTCACGGTGTTCAGCTCACGGAAAAAATCTATGGCTTCCAAATTTTCATTGCCGCCGTAGCGGTTAGGCAGCCAGTCATCTTGTTCGCGGGAATAATCCAAATACAACATGGAGGCCACGGCATCCACGCGCAAGCCATCCAGATGGAATTCCTGTAGCCAAAAAACGGCACTGGCAAGCAAGAAATTACGCACCTCATTGCGTCCGTAGTTATAGATTAATGTGCCCCAATCACGGTGTTCACCTTTACGCGGGTCTTCGTGTTCAAACAAGGCGCTGCCATCAAACTTGGCCAGTGCAAAAGCATCCTTGGGGAAATGGGCCGGCACCCAATCGAGGATAATGCCGATATTGTGCTGATGGCAGGTGTCAACAAAATAACGGAAATCATCGGGCGAGCCAAAGCGGCTGGTTGGGGCAAAATAGCCCGTAGTTTGGTAGCCCCACGAAGCATCCAACGGATGTTCGGTGACAGGCATCAATTCAATGTGGGTAAAGCCGAGCATTTTCACATAACCGACCAGCTCGCCCGCCAGCTCACGGTAGGTTAAAAAGCCACCTTGGGCATTGCGCCGCCAAGAACCCAAATGCACCTCATAAATCGACATCGGCTCATGCAGCCAATCGTGGCTGCTGCGTGCCTGCATCCAATTGGTGTCTTGCCAGGCATAATCAGAAGGCCGGACCACCACTGATGAGGTGCTGGGGCGCTGTTCAAATTGCTGGCCAAACGGGTCAGTTTTGACCATCAGCGCTTGGTTTTGCCGGTTCAGAATCTCAAATTTATACAGGCAACCGGCGACTAAACCGGGCATGAACAACTCCCATAGCCCACTGCCACCGAGGCTACGCATTGGGTTGCAGCGGCCATCCCAGCGGTTAAAATCGCCCACCACACTGACCCGTCCGGCATTGGGTGCCCACACGGTGAACAACACGCCGCTAATGCCATCTACCGTATGCAGATGGGCGCCTAATTTTTGGTAGACGTGCCAATGCTTGCCTTCAGCGAATAAATGCCTATCAAATTCAGAAAGTTGTGTGTCAAAATCGTAAGGGTCATAGCCGCTGACGGTATTGCCTTGCTTATCCGTCCAAGACAAGCGGTAATGTGCTGGTAGCTCATCAGCGGCGGCAAGATACTCGAATACATCCGTACCGGGGATGCGCGGGATAGCCGTATCGGTATCGGCAAAGGCCAGCGATTCCACATACGGCAAATAAAACCTGACTTTTACTCCCCCACTACACGGGTGTCGCCCTAATACCGCAAATGGGTCATGGTGTTTGGCTTCAATAATTTTTAGGGTATCGCTATCGATCATTTCAAAAGCTTGATTTTTCATAACACGCGCACCTCGGTAGTGGACAGCAAAGGTTAATCAGAACGGCATAGTACCAAATAAAACTGGCTTGTACTAAGGTATTGTAAATAATGGCTAAAAGCGTAACCTAAGCGTTAGCGGCGGTCTTCGGTCAGCAACTGCCGGAATACTCCGTTATAATGGTAAAATCAATCAATCCCACGCCCATTATCCGCAATGCCTTTAATCCGCTTATCCAACACCTCCATCGCTTTTGGCACCCATGCGCTGCTCAAAAATGCCGATTTTCAACTTGATGCCGGTGAACGTGTCGGTTTGTTAGGACGCAATGGCGAGGGCAAGTCCACCCTGATGAAAATTATTGCCGGTAATATTTATGCCGACCACGGTGATATTTGGCGGCAGCCCGAATTGCGCCTGTCGTGGCTGGAGCAAGCGCCAGAACTGCCCGATGAGGCGACCATTTATGATGCCGTAGCCAGCGGCTTGGGCAATCTGGGTGAACTGATCACCCGCTACCATGCCTTGTCCATCCACATGGATTATGAAGACGAACAAGCATTGAATGAACTGGGCGATTTGCAACACGCCTTAGAAGCACAAAATGGCTGGCATTTTCAGCAACGGGTGGAAACCACCCTGAGTAAACTGGCTTTGCCGGGCGAGCTGAAAATAAGCAGCTTGTCGGGCGGTTGGAAACGGCGTGTGGCATTGGCCAAAGCCTTGGTGATAGAACCCGAAGTGCTGTTGCTGGACGAACCTACCAACCATCTGGATTTTGCCAGCATTGCCTGGCTGGAAGAGCAAGTGCTGAGCTTTCAGGGGGCGGTGCTGTTCGTCACCCATGACCGCGCATTTTTGCAGCGGCTGGCGACCCGCATTATTGACCTTGACCGTGGCAATCTGGTGTCATGGCAAGGCACTTATGAGGACTACTTGCGCCGCAAAGCCGCTGCCCTAGAAGACGAAGCCAATCAAAATGCCGAATTTGACAAAAAATTGGCCGAAGAAGAAGCATGGATAAGGCAAGGCGTAAAAGCCCGCCGCACCCGTAACGAAGGGCGGGTTAGGGCTTTGGAAAAACTGCGCGACGAACGCGCCCAACGCCGCCTACAGCAAGGCACTGCCAAAATGGGTCTACAAAAAGGCAGCGCTTCTGGCAAAAAAGTCATTGAGGTTAAAAATATTAACTTCAGCTACGGCGACCGCACCATCATCAAAAACTTTTCTGCATTGATACAGCGTGGCGATAAAATCGGCCTGATTGGCGAAAACGGTGCCGGTAAATCCACCTTATTGAAATTACTGCTAAAGCAAATAGACCCCAACACTGGCGAAGTGGAACAAGGCACTAACTTAGAAATTGCCTATTTCGACCAATTGCGCGACCAGCTCGACCCGGAAATGAGTGTCGCCGACACCGTCGCCAATGGCAATGATTTTATCGATATTGCCGGCGTCAAGCGCCATGTCATGTCTTATCTGGGTGATTTTCTGTTCGCACCCGCCCGCGCCCGCTCGCCCGTGAAGAGCTTGTCGGGCGGCGAAAAAAACCGCCTGTTGCTGGCGCGCTTGTTTATCAAGCCCGCCAATTTATTGGTGATGGACGAACCGACCAATGACTTGGATTTGGAAACACTGGAGATGCTGGAAGAAAAACTGGCTAACTACGATGGCACACTGCTATTGGTCAGCCACGACCGGGCTTTTTTGGACAACGTGGTCACCAGTGTTTTTGTCTTGGATGGCACTGGTCAAGTTAATGAATTTATTGGCGGCTACACCGACTGGCTTGGCTATCAGGCGCAGCAAAAAAGCCAAGATAGTGCTGCCAAAGCACAATCGGCCAACAAGGCAGCCAAGCCCGAAGCGGCAGCCAACGCTATTGCCATTGCCACCGCCGTTGCCAAAAAGAAAAAACTCAGCTTTAAAGACCAGCAAGAATTGGACAGCCTGCCCAAACTGATTGAAGAATTGGAAGCCAAATTGCTGGAATTAAACAAGCAAGCCAGCGCATCCGACTTTTACAAAAAAGACCAAGACTTGGTTGGCAAAACACTGGCGGAATTGCAACAAACCGAAGAGCGGCTGGAAGCCGTTTACCTGCGCTGGGATGAGCTGGAAGCATTGTAATTTTAATTAAAATTATGGTACTAGCAAGCAACCCGCACATTCCCACATTCAGTTAAAACACTCGCCTGAGACGAGCGAAAGACGATCGAATAAAAAGCTTTATTTTTTTATTGGAATAGGGTAAAACGTAATTTCATTTCACCCAAACTTTAAAAAAATATGAAACATATCAACAAATTTATTTTATTATCAGGTCTCATTGCCATCTTTAACACAGCTGCAAAAGCGGACACTTTCCAAAGTTTTTTAAGTGATGCGGTTAACGACATAAAAGTGATCACCCAAGCGGGCGCTTGCAACGCCAATCCTTACTTATTGAAGCCAGTGGGCAATAGCTACGCACAAGCAGTCGCTCCCTGCGCTGCCGTCGCGGCCAATTGTCCGGCAGGAGCCACTGCCACGCCAGGTATATCCCGCTGCCAGCGCACCGCAAGCGCCACCACAGACCCGACAATACTTGCCCTATTGCAAGGGGTATATCCTAACTACGGTACGAGTTTGTCTGTTAATTTTCCAACAACTGCCCTCAAACACGACCTTACCAACCCTAAGGCGCCGACAGGGCTTCAATGTAATGTGGATTCAGGAAATGGAAGTCAATATGGCACCAGCACCGGCTATACCCCTTACTGTTTTTTAGATTTATCTAAAATACAGAAACTAGCGGCGGGTGCTCAGCGCTATTACCAACCCTATTACCCGCAAATAAACGGTTCGGTAGCCACGTTGTGGGGAAAAAATGGTAATAATGTATACATTTCTTTGAAGGATTTAAATAATAAAGCAAATTATATTTGCTATCCCGTTAATTATACCGCTAACGCACGCTGCATCACGTTGCCGGCCGGCTTTCTCAATAAGTTGGGCGTCAACTGAGTTTGTTTAAGTAGAAAAATCAAAATTTCGGCATCATATAAAGCATTTTTAGGCTTAGCAACCACCGGTTGTGGCGAGCGGTGGTTGCTAAGCAGGTGCATTTCGGTGCATAGTGGCGCTGCCCCTGATAATTTTAAATAAGCTAGGATGCGGTTATGGCCAATAAAAAATTGCCCTGGTCATTGCAACCAATCGCCAATTATATTATCCTAGTCGGCTATCCACAAAGCAGTAGAAACATAGAGCAGTGGAAAAGTATTAGGAGAGATGGCCGAGTGGTCGATGGCGCACGCCTGGAAAGTGTGTATACGGCAACGTATCGAGGGTTCGAATCCCTCTCCCTCCGCCAAACAAGCATTTAGCAACACCCAATGAAGTCCAGAAACCCTTGATTATACACATAACAAGGGTTTTTTTATGTCCAATAGAACCCAACAAAACACAGTAACAGCTTGCATTTGTACAGTAACTATTACAGTGGCGATACCCCATGAATAATAGGTGGCTTAATTTTGCCCATACCTTTTGACAGGTAACATTCGCCAGCATTTCGAGGCACACTGATGTACACAGCCTACCAAAAAGCCTATTTTGCCTACTGGCTAGCGCTGGAGGGTAACGCTGAGCAATCGCTGACCCAAATTATAGCCAGCGCCAAAGTGGACATGAACCCCCACCAAATTGATGCGGCGCTGTTTGCCTTGGCTTCCCCACTTTCTAATGGCGTTATCCTAGCCGACGAAGTGGGTTTGGGTAAAACGATAGAAGCCAGCTTGGTGTTGGCGCAAAAATGGGCCGAGCGCAAACGTAAGCTGCTATTGATTGTGCCGGCCACCTTACGCAAACAATGGCAACAAGAGCTGGAAGAAAAGTTTTGTTTGCCTTCGCGTATCCTCGAAGCCAAAAACTTTAATGCCTTAGTCAAATCAGGGGTAGGCAATCCCTTTATGGGCGGGCAAGACAGCATAGTGATTTGTTCTTACGAATTTGCCGCGCGCAAAGAACAGGCACTAAAAAGCATTGCTTGGGATATGGTGGTGCTGGATGAAGCCCACAAATTGCGTAACATCTACAAGGCCGATGGCGCAAAAACCGCCAAAAAGCTGGATAACGCCTTAAAAGGGCGGCCTAAGATTATGCTGTCAGCCACCCCCCTACAAAATAACCTACAAGAACTGTATGGCCTGACCGCCATTATCGACCCGCATTTTTTTGGTGACCTTGATTCCTTTAAAGCCCGCTACTGCCGCCCCAAACTGGATGGGGCCGAATTGGCTTTGTTGCGTTCACGGCTAAAGAAAATATGCCAGCGCACCCTACGCCGACAAGTGCAAGAAGAAGGCGGCATTAACTTTACCCGCCGCTATTCCATGACCGAAGATTTTCGGCCCGCCGCAGAAGAACTGCAACTTTATCGTGACGTGTCAGGCTATTTGCAGCAAGACGACCTGCTGGCCATCAAACCCGGCGCCCGCCATTTGGTCAGCTTGGTTATCCGTAAAATTTTGGCTTCTTCCTCCTATGCCATTGAAGGCACCTTGACCACCATGATAGAGCGGCTGGAAAAGAAACTGCCGTTGCTGGATGCCTTGCGAGATTACGACACACTGGATGATCTGGCGGAT
>CAIYOW010000036.1 GCA_903927955.1 uncultured Methylococcaceae bacterium
AGCGAACCAGATGGCGTATGAGGAGTTGCAGATATTACGGGCTGCGTAACATCAGTAAATAATAATGAAAATGATTTATGGATTATACAAGCACGTTGCTGGTCGGCATGATTTTATCAATAATCATGTGTGTGGCAGCAGAAACAACCAGCACTTTCACAGTGATGCGCTAGGAATAGCCATATTCGCGTTAATGATGCCGTTGTCGGGCAATGTAATGGCCGCACCACCTAAAGCGCAACAAGTCACCGTAACAGTAGCCGCTAGCGATCCCATTAATGCCGCAAATAAATTGCACTATGCCTGGCATGTCAGCGAAGGCAGCATCACTAATGTCGATTCAGCGACAACCAGTTGGACAATCCCTACAGGGCCAGGCGTTCATTTTGCCAACGTACTGGTGTCGAATAGTTTAGGCGGTTACACAGACAGACGGATTGCTCTTATTAGCGACAATCTTGGCATTTCAGCCATCACTTCCCCAGTCAAGGATTTTGTTCCGCCCGCCAGCAACCAGAATGCGATCCAGTCAAGCGAAACAGAATTTGTCGTAGCTTCCGACACTAATTATTTGGCTACTTTTAACGCGGGTACAGGTCTTTATGGCAATGGCACGGGCACATTCAATAAGGCTTTTTACATCCCCGATATAAAAGTTAATTATACCGATACGGTATCCAACATAATTTATCAGGCAACAACAGATCTATCAGGCCGCCTATCGGTATGGAACAGTAACCACCCTATCTGTTGTGACGATGGCAATTTCCCGTATGGTCATCCTCATACCCATGTCAATGCCCCCGTTGATGCTTCTGGTAATGTTTCCGGTGACCCGATGCCCTACATTGTTGGCTCGGCTGTTCTTAGCGATGGCGGTATTTGCGGCATAGACAGTAAGTTCCATAATGTACAATCCACTGCAAAAGCGGTTTTGCTGGATAAAAATAAAAGGGCGTTGAGTGCTGGTGTGCGGGCCAATAAATATGGCGACTATGCTATTCCTTGGAATGCCAACGCATTTTTTGTCAGCGTAACGTGTGAAAGTAACGCCCCTATTATCGTTCCCATCAAACAAGCCACCAGCGTGGCTAATCTGACTACTTTTACAAAAGCCGCTGCGCCAGTGGTCAAAACTATGACAGCCAGTATTGGCGGGCAAGTATTAGGTACAACCACTAAAGTTTTTGCAAAGTTTTTACCACCCGATTCAGCCGTGCCATCCAGTTCACCCTCCAGTAATTTTCCAAGGCCAGATCATTATCGGTGCCGTAAAAAGCTGCGACGCGACAGGCAAACCTAGCGGGGCAGTGACCTTTGAAGACTGGAAAGCCAAGGTTGGCTTGGGTGCTTACCGCAACACAGGGGTTTTCCGTGGGCAGAAAGCAACGGAATATACCGCCACTTATATCAATAAGATGGATCTTAACCTAACCCGCCGGCATCACGCCATTACTTACCCCGCTAAAACCGGCAATAGCACCGCCGCCTATGTTTGCAACCATCTGGGCCCAACCAGTCAAGCGCAAGCCGATGTGGACACGGCTATTAACAACGCAATCAATGGCAATAACTTAGTGGCTTGCGTAGCGATGGACTACGGTTATGAATTGGCTAATGGGAAACCTTATGTGCGCTATTTTACCTTTGCACCTAATGGCCAATTGTTAATGTCGGTCAATTTGGATGGTAGGGGTGAAAAACACGTTCCTGGCACTTGTCTGGCATGTCATGGCGGCAAACATTATGATGGACAATTCCCCATTGATAATCGTACCACGCCTGATTTAGGCGGTCACTTCCTGCCTTACGATATCGGAAACTTCCTTTTTTCAAGCAACCCAGCATTGACCCAAGCGGCACAAGAAAAAGCGATTTATAATCTGAATAAAATAGCCAAAACCACCAATCTTACCTCCTACGGTATAGACCTGATTAATGCTTGGTATCATAATGATACATCTACCGTGATGGATTTAAATTATTTACCACAAGACTGGAAAGCCGGCATTGGCAAAATTCCTGGTATAGATGTGACGCAACTTTACCAAAAAGTGGAAGCGCGCTACTGCCGGAGCTGCCATGTTGCTATGGATTCTGAGCGTACTACGCGTAATCCAGAGGATTTCTTAAATTGGACACACACCGGCGACCCAAGTACAGATGATGCCTTTAAACAGGTGATTTGTGGTGGCCCGGCCACGGTTCAACGTAACCACACCATGCCCAATTCTTTGGTGACGTTCAATAACATGTGGAGTGATCCAGTGGCTGTTAAATTACTACAACAGTGGTCTGGTGATAGCAATTGTCTTGGTCATGCAGATCCAAAATTAAACTAAAAATGCTGTCAATTTGGCGCAATCCGATACGGTAGTGCGGTCTGTTTGGCATCTCAAGTGGCTTTGCTTAAGACACTGGGGATGCCAAACTAAACCATCTTATTGTGTTTGCGCCATTAAATATGTTGCAATGTCTAAAGCCCATAAACCATCTATTGGTTTATCAACCCGTCCATAAATTTAAATTCCCCGCTTCTCCCTAACGCTTACCGAGTGTGCCTATTTTTGGTGCTGCGCTAAATTAACCTAGCCAGTTACATTCGTATAAATATTATATTCCTACTAAGCATCTTGGTATTGCCATGCAAGCCGCCGTTATTTTTTAAACTGAACAACCACCAGCTAAAGCTGGTGGGTTCGTATAATGGACTAAAGTCCGGATACGGGTCATAAGACCCGTTCATGTTTCGGTTCTAAAATTATCATCTCCTTTAGGCTCGAAATGATGTTCCA
>CAIYOW010000037.1 GCA_903927955.1 uncultured Methylococcaceae bacterium
GAATCGGTTTTTTCCAGCTCAAAATCAATTGAATCAAGGTGAAACAACACCTTTGCAATTAGCTTGTTTTTTTCGGTTTCAGTTCTGCCTAGCTTGGTGGAGGTCAGGTCTAAATCTTCAAACAATTTGTCAAAATCGTCTTCGCTTTCCGTCCCCATTGTGCTGGTTTCAATGTTTTTTAGGATACGGGTTAAATCACCTAGAATAAAGTTTGATTCCGCTTCTGTGTCGCCGTCTGCTTCTAAGCCTTTTTCACTGCCTCGCCTAGCCACTTCATGAAATAGTTCAGAGGGCTTTAAGAAATAGCCAAGTTCTTTTATTGAATCCTCTTCAACGGCTTTAAGGTATGCTTTGCCTTCGGCGGTGGTTTCATTTATTTCAACATATTTTATGCCATCGCCTTTAAGGATTTTATCGGCGTGAAGTATCATTTTTTCAGATAGATATTTATAGAAAATAAAACCTAAAATATAATCTCGGAATTCATCGGCATTCATTTTGCCACGCAAGGTGTTGGCAATGTTCCAAAGCTGTTGTTCTAGTTTTCGTTTTTGCTCTTCGGTCATATTTTTATAAAATTCTTGTTGGGTTGCATATCTATACTTAACTTAATGGCATTAAAGCAATTAAGTCAAAAGTCAAATGTTCTGCCATACCGCTGCAATCAAACAAAAACCCGCCCCCGCTTTAGCGGATTGGGGCGGGTTGTCTTCAATTTCTTTAATAAATTCTCTCAAAAATATGGCAAAGGGGGCATTGTCCCGTGCCATTGGCGCGGCTGGTTTTTTTGGGAGGCGCATTGATTAAAAACAAACTGAAATCCAAGATTGACTGCTGTTTGTCCAATGGCAAGCCCTGCATGTTGACCAGCACTGGTTGTTCTATGGTTGACATGCCATCGTTTACTCTCCTAACAGTTTTATTAAAATCGGCACATATCCGCTAATACGCGCATCAAATTTGAGGTGCGTGTGATTTTTAAAGGCCCGTTGCCGCATTGTTGGCATGAAGACGGCCCAATAATGGCATCACTGCGCTGTTTGATAACGATGCTCCAGCCACAGGCTGGGCAAACGCACTTAAAATACGGGTTTTTTGGCGGCATACACATAAAATTCTGTTCCGATTATTGTTTCCCGAGCACAGCCTGTTGTGCCAAGTAGTTGCTGAGTTTGCCCACTAACGCTTCATGCAGGTCGGTGGGGCTGATGATATGTACATGTGGCAGCCAATATTGGATCAGTGGCAAGATTTGTTCATCATGGGCAATGCGCGAGGACACGATAAGCCCGCCGTCTTCAAGCTCTTTGTCGATATGCTGGTTGGGCAATAGCTGGCGGCGTTTAAAATAAGCGGCGGCGCTGTGGTCAATTTTTAGCACCACTTCGCGTTTGTGGGCACTAAACCAGATGCTGCCGTCCTGTTCAATTTTTTGGCGGGTGTGGGGGTCGGGTACAAACTGCTGTCCGTCCACTTGCAGGGCTTCCAGCTTGCTGAAGCAAAAGGCTTTAAGCACCGAGCCATCGTTGGCGGCGAGATACCAAATGCCGCTGCTGTTGACCAGCTTGTAAGGGGTTATGTTGCGGTAGCTTTTGCCTTTGTAGCTAAAATGGATGAGCTGGTGTTTAATAATGGCCTGTTCAAGCTGCTTGAATGCGCCGGTTTTGTCGGACAGGTCTTCATAATGGTAGCCATTAACCAGATAGGCTTGCTGGGTTTGGCTGTCGAACAGTTCGCGCAAAAAGCGGTTGTCAAGGATGGGGAACAGGGCTTTAATGCCGGACAAGGCGGCAAAGTTTTGGATTTCGCCCACGCCGAGTTTGCTGAAGTAGTGCGGTTCCAGCACAAAATGCTGTTGCTCTTTGGTTAAGGGCAAAAACGCCAGCCGCTCCAGGAAGTCGCGCTGGATGGTGCGCAGGGACACGCCAAACTCTTCAGCAAGCTGATACGGGTCTAGCTTGTCGCCATTGTTCAGGCGCATCAATATTTGCGCGAGACGGGTGGCAACCGTATCGTGTGCGGATGGGCGAGGCTTTGCGGTCATGCGTGAACCCTTGTGATTGTCTACGGGATTAATCGTAACACACGGGTATGACAGGTTGTGTCATCTTTATGTTGGCTGAAAAATTTTTTTTATCGGCCTCGGTCATTGGCTTATTGCTGTTACGCAACACTTTGGCGGTGCAATACCGAAACCCTGCACGGCTGTCATCCAATGCGTTGCCAGTGCATCATGCTGAGTTGCCCCGTACCAAGCTTTACTGGTTTTGGCAATTCCAGTAGTATTGCAGACAAAGACCTCTCGCTTGAGGGTTGTTTGCCCGCTCCCTTTTTCCAGCCAATAAAGCTACATTATGTCCAATAACGATACCCTATTGCCCGCCAATTTTATCCGTCAAATCGTTGCCGCTGACTTAAAAAGCAACAAGCATAACGGTCGGGTTGCCACCCGTTTTCCGCCAGAACCTAATGGTTATCTGCATATAGGTCATGCCAAGTCGATCTGCCTTAATTTTGGCATTGCCATGGAAAACAACGGCATCTGCAACCTGCGCTTTGATGACACCAATCCGGAAAAAGAAAGCATTGAGTATATGGAGTCTATTGAGCGTGATGTGCAATGGCTTGGCTTTAAATGGTCAGGCTTGCATCACGCTTCGGATTATTTTGAGCAATTGTATGACTATGCGGTACAACTTATCCAGCAAGGCTTGGCTTATGTGGACAGTTCCACGCCGGAGCAAATACGCGCCAATCGCGGCACATTGACCGAACCGGGCATAGCCAGCCCGGATCGGGAACGCCCGATAGCGGAAAATCTGGAGCTGTTCCAACGGATGAGGGCGGGTGACTTTGCCGATGGCCAGTATGTGCTGCGTGCCAAAATAGATATGGCTTCACCCAACATCAATATGCGTGACCCGACGATTTATAGGATACGCCGAGTCCACCATCACCGCACCGGCGATGTTTGGTGCATTTATCCCATGTATGACTATACCCACTGCCTTTCCGACGCATTGGAAGGCATCACCCATTCCCTGTGCACACTGGAGTTTGAAGACCACCGCCCCTTGTACGACTGGGTTTTGGAGCAATTGCAGACACCTTGCCACCCACAACAAATTGAGTTTGCACGGCTGCAACTGGAATATACCATTGTCAGCAAGCGCAAGTTGAACCAATTAGTCACTGAAAAACATGTCAGCGGTTGGGATGATCCGCGTATGCCGACCTTGGCAGGCTTACGCCGCGCGGGTGTCACGCCCAAAGCGATACGCGATTTTTGCGAACGCATTGGCCTGACCAAGCAAAATTCGTGGATTGAAATGGGGGTGTTGGAATACTGCATCCGTGAAGATTTAAACGAGAACGCGCTGCGTGCTATGGCGGTGCTTGACCCGCTAAGAGTAGTCATAGAAAACTATCCTGATGATCAAACCGAGCAATTGGAGATCAGCAACCATCCCCAGCGCCCGGAACTGGGCAAACGCACCGTGCCGTTTGCCAAAACCATCTTGATTGAACGTGATGACTTTGCCGAAAACCCACCCGCCAAATATAAACGCTTGGTGTTGGGCGGCGAAGTGCGCTTGCGGGGGTCTTATGTCATCCGCTGCAATGCTATTATCAAGGATGATGACGGTATAATCACTGAATTGCGCTGTAGCTACGACCCCGACACGCTTGGCAAAAACCCTGAAGGCAGGAAAGTCAAAGGGGTTATCCATTGGGTGTCTGAGACGGATTCTTATCCTGCCGAGGTGCGTTTGTATAGCCGTCTATTTGCTGTGCCACAACCGGACAACGAGGCTAACTTCCTGACTGCACTCAATCCTGATTCGCTAGAAATTATCCATAATTGTCGTATAGAGGCCAGTTTGGCCGATGCCCAAGCCGAACAGCGTTACCAGTTTGAACGCACCGGTTATTTCTGTTTGGATACCGTGGACAGCATTGACGGCAAGCGGGTGTTCAACCGCACGGTGACGTTGCGGGAAAATTGGGAAAAAGACTAACGCTTGGCTCAGTCCTAGCCTGTCCGTATTCCCCCAAAAGGCTGCCGCCTGTGGTGCTAAACCATTATTTATGAAATAAAACTGTCCATACCAACCAGTTTAGTTTGTTAAGGCTTAGGGTTTTATGCATAATGTAGGCGGGCTTATAAGATTTTCAATAGTTTCAAGACTTTTCAGCACAAGGTTCTAAAGTATGGCAGAGTTAATGGGCAGTGGGGTTGAGTTAATGTTTGTTGGCATGGGTATTGTATATACTTTTCTGCTGATGCTAGTGGGGGCAATAAATGTCATGTCAATGTTGGTGCGGCGGTTTTTTCCTGAAGTGACGGAAACTGCGGCATTGAACATTCCGACATTATCGGGCGGCACGCCTGACAAGACCACTATTGCGGCCATAGCTGCCGCCATACATCAGTACAGAAGCAAGCATAAGCCGTAAGCAGACGCTTGGCCTGTCTGTTTGCGGGCCATTTAATTTCATCAAGATTACAGTATCTTCAAGGAGAAACCTAAACCATGGCTAACGATAACCATCAACCCTTAGCGATTACTGAAGTGGTGCTGCGGGATGCGCACCAATCCATTTTAGCCACCCGTTTACGCATTGAAGATATGCTCCCCATTTGTGCAAAACTCGACCAAATTGGCTATTGGTCGATTGAATCTTGGGGCGGGGCCACGTTTGATGCTTGTATCCGTTATTTGGGGGAAGACCCTTGGGAACGCTTGCGTTTGCTCAAGGCGGCAATGCCCAACACCCGCCAGCAGATGTTGTTGCGCGGACAAAATATTTTAGGTTATCGGCATTATGCCGATGACGTGGTGGATAAGTTTATTGAGCGCTGTGCTGCCAATGGCATTGATGTGTTCCGCATTTTTGACGCGATGAACGACATGCGCAACATCCAGCACGCTGTCAAAGCCGTGTTGGCAACCGGCAAGCATGCCCAAGGCACCATTTCTTATACCACCAGCCCTGTACACACTATTGATATGTGGGTCAGTTTGGGCAAACAAATTGAAGATATGGGCGCCCATTCGCTGTGCATTAAGGATATGGCGGGGTTGCTCAAACCTTACGAGGCATTTGAGCTGGTCAGCCGCCTAAAAGCCAGCACGGCTATTCCGGTGCATCTGCATTGCCATGCCACTACTGGCCTGAGCGTGCCGACGCTGCTTAAGGCGGTCGAGGCGGGGGTGGACAATGTTGACACGGCAATCTCATCCATGAGTATGACTTATGGGCATAGCGCTACGGAAACCTTGGTCGCCTGTTTTGAAAACCAACCCCGCGCAACCGGTTTGGATTTGGTGAAACTGGAAGAAATTGCCACTTATTTCCGTGAAGTCCGTAAAAAATATATTCAGTTTGAAGGTAGTCTGAAAGGTGTGGATAGCCGCATTTTGATCGCGCAAGTGCCTGGCGGCATGTTGACCAATATGGAAAGCCAGCTTAAGGAGCAAGGCGCTTCTGATAAATTTGACGAAGTGATGCACGAAATTCCTCGGGTACGCGAAGATTTGGGCTTTATCCCTTTAGTGACCCCCACCTCGCAAATCGTCGGCACTCAGGCGGTGATTAACGTAATGAGCGGTGAACGTTATAAAACCATCACCAAAGAAACGGCAGGGGTGTTAAAAGGCGAATATGGTGCAACACCCGCCCCAGTAAATGCTGCGTTGCAAGAGCGGGTGTTGGCAGGCGGACAAGCCATTAGCTGTCGTCCTGCCGATTTGTTGGCGGCAGAAATGGATAAGCTAATTGCAGAAGTGCAAGAAAAAGCCAAAACAGAAGGCGTTACACTGACCGGCAATCTGGAAGAAGACGCGCTGATTAACGGCATGTTCGCACAAGTGGGCTGGAAATTCCTTGCCAATCGTGGCAATCCTGCTGCGTTTGAAGCAGCCCCTGATCCTGAAGCGTTTGCCACCGCCAACGCGCCCAAGAATGATAGCCCCATTGAAAGCTATGCCGTTAATGTTGACGGTAAACTGTTCAATGTTGCTGTAGGCCCTGCGGGTGCAGAAGTGAGTATTTTGCCCGCCGCGCCTGATACCGTGCATATTATTCCGACCGCCAGCAGCGGTTCGACAGTGAATGCGCCTATGGCGGGCAATATCCTGAAAATTTTGGTCAGTGTCGGCAGTGTGGTGGCAGAGGGTGATATTGTGGTCATTATGGAAGCCATGAAAATGGAAACTGAAGTGCGCTCCAAATACACCGGCATTGTCAGTGCCGTGCATGTCAAGGAAGGCGGGGCCGTGGCGGGTGGCAACGCGTTGATAACTTTATAACCACATAGGCATTAAGGGACACCCTTATGGAAAATCTTACTTCACTTTGGCACAGTACCGGCCTTTACAATTTTACGCCCGGCCAAGCCTTTATGATTCTGGTAGGTTTCCTGCTACTGTTTCTGGCCATCAAAAAGGGCTTTGAGCCTTTATTGCTACTGCCTATCGGTTTTGGCGCGGTGCTAAGCAATATTCCAATTGCAGGCATAGCAGAAGAAGGCGGCCTACTTTATTACTTGTATTTTGGTATTAAGGCCGGTATTTTCCCACTGCTCATTTTTATGGGGGTGGGCGCAATGACCGACTTCGGCCCGATGCTGGCGAATCCTAAAACCCTGTTGCTGGGTGCTGCGGCACAATTTGGCATTTTCGCCTCGTTGCTAGGTGCCTTGGCGCTGAACCTTGTGCCCGGTATGCATTTTACCCTTAGGGATGCCGCTGCCATTGGTATTATTGGCGGGGCAGACGGCCCGACTGCTATCTATGTGGCTTCCAAGCTTGCGCCTGATTTGTTGGGTGCTATTGCGGTTGCCGCCTATTCCTACATGGCTCTGGTGCCGTTAATCCAACCGCCGATTATGCGGGCACTGACCACGGAAGCCGAACGCAAGATTGAAATGCAGCAAATGCGTGTGGTCAGCAAGACCGAAAAAATTGTTTTTCCGCTGATGCTGTTGATTCTATCAATTTTATTGCTGCCATCAGCCACACCTTTAATCGGCATGTTTGCGCTGGGCAATTTGATGAACACCTGCGGTGTGGTGGAACGCTTAAGCCAAACCGCACAAAACGAACTGATCAATATCGTCACCATTTTCTTGGGTTTATCGGTGGGTTCCAAATTAAACGCCCATGCTTTTTTACAGTTGGAAACCTTGGGTATTTTGGCGCTTGGCGCAATAGCCTTTGCCATTGGCACAGCAACGGGGGTCATCATGGCAAAAATCATGAACCGCTTTAGCAGCACGTTAATCAATCCATTGATTGGTGCGGCGGGGGTGTCGGCGGTGCCAATGGCGGCACGGGTTGCCAATAAGCTAGGACTGGAGAGCAATCCACACAACTTCTTATTGATGCATGCAATGGGCCCTAATGTGGCGGGGGTTATTGGCTCTGCTGTTGCGGCGGGGGTCTTGTTAAGCTTGGTCAAATAACAAATGATGCCGTATTCGACTACGGTGAAGTGTTTTTAACCAACAAAGCCCCTTTTTGGGGCTTTGCTTTTTTGGGCTATCAGCAAATGTTGTGCGCTGAATTATCGGAGAACTGTCTTATGGCTTTAGCACCAAAACCTGAGCCTGATGGTAGGGTTATGTCCGAAGAAGAATATTTAAAGACGGAATCCTATTCTGATGTCCGGCGAGAATATTATGAAGGTCGAGCCTACGCAATGGCAGGTTCAAAAAGAAACCATAATATCTTATCGGGTAACCTTGCCGGTGAGTTCAGAAACCATCTGAAAGGTTCACCCTGCTCGACTTTCAGTGCCGACATAAAAGTGGCATTGGGGAAAAATTATTTTTATCCTGATGTGATGGTTGATTGCACCCAGGCTGAAGGGGATGGCTATTTTGCAAATTCCCCTGTGATTATCGTTGAGGTGTTATCTAAATCGACCAAAAAGCTGGATACAACGGTAAAACTTATCCAATACATAAACTTGCCAAGCTTAAAAGAGTATGTGCTAGTGGAGAAAGAGAGTGTTTGTATTCAAGTGCTTAGAAAAAGCAAATATTGGCGGCCCGAGTTTTTTTATCTGGGCGATGCCGTCAGTTTTGAATCCATTGGATTAACACTGTCGGTTGAAGCAATCTATGACCGTGTTGACAATGAGGAGATGCGTGAATGGACCCGTCAAAACAACGGGTAAGGCTTTGATAGAATTATAAGGCATTCACATCTGGCTGAAGTTGTATAATCGTTGCAAAAGTCTTTTCATGTTACATGCCCGTGTAAACGGCTCTTCGGGATGATAAATGTGAAAGAACTTATGCAACGATTAAGATTAATACCGCTTATTTTTGAGCTTTCACTTAGCCAAGGTACTGCACGAAGTAATCCATGTAGGGCACTCAGGTCATGCCCCTCTAATCAAGCCTACCGTGTGGACATTAAGCCCGGGCCTTAATCACATCAACCGCCCGACCAATCCTAGCCAAAGTTTTCTCCCTGCCCAACAATGCCAACGTCACATCAATGGCGGGGGACACGCCAGAACCACACACGGCAACACGCAATGGTTGCGCCACTTTGCCCAGGCCCAAGCCTAAGCTTTCTGCCAGATTGATAATCACTTGGTGCAAGCTTTCGCTTTGCCAGTCACTTAATTCAGAAAATTGGACTTGTAGTTGAGCCAATACCTCATCAGAACCGGCGGTGAAGTTTTTCTTGGCGGCCTTCTCTTCATAACCGTCAAATTCCCGATAGAAATATTCACTGGCAGCAGCCATTTCCACTAAGGTTTTGCAGCGTTCGCGCTGTATTTTCACCACTTCGGTCAAACAGGGGCCGGTTGACGGGTCAATGCCCAATTGGGCAATATGCCAAGCCAAATGCCGGGCGACCAAGGCCGGATCGCTGTTCATGATGTAATGGTGATTAAGCCACAGCAATTTGTCCATGTTGAATGCCGAAGCCGAGCCATTGACATCCGCCAAGTCAAAATACTGCACCATTTCTGCAATGGAGAATACCTCTTGGTCGCCATGTGACCAACCTAGGCGCACCAAATAGTTCAATAGGGCTTCCGGCAAGTAGCCGTCATCACGGAACTGCATCACGCTCACTGCGCCGTGGCGTTTGGACAGCCGCGCTCCGTCCGCACCCAATATCATCGGTAAATGGGCATATTGCGGCACGGTGGCCCCTAGGGCTTGCAGTATGTTCATTTGCCGGGGGGTGTTGTTGATATGGTCATCACCCCGGATAACATGGGTGATCTGCATATCCATGTCATCCACCACCACAGTCAGGTTATAGGTGGGTGAGCCATCACTGCGGGCAATCACCAGATCATCCAGTTCTTGATTGGCGACCACAATTTCACCTTTCACTAAATCATCAATCACCACCACGCCGTCTTGTGGGTTTTTAAAGCGCACCACTGCTTCTTGTGCCGGTTTGTGGTTGCCAATGTGGCGGCATTTGCCGTTATAACGCGGCTTTTCTTTATTGGCCATTTGTTCGGCGCGCAACTGTTCCAGCTCATCTTTGCTGCAAGTGCAGTAGTAGGCATGGCCCTGTTCCAGCAATTGCCCAATAATGGCATGGTAACGGTCAAAGCGTTGGGTTTGGTAATAAGGGCCTTGGTCGTAATCCAGCCCTAGCCAGTCCATGCCTTGCAAAATGGCATCCACCGATGCTTGGCTGGAACGTTCCAGATCGGTGTCTTCAATCCGTAAAATAAAAGTGCCACCGTGTTTGCGGGCATATAGCCAAGAGAACAAGGCGGTGCGGGCGCCGCCCACATGAAGGTAGCCAGTGGGGCTAGGGGCAAAACGGGTGGTGATAGTCATGCTAGTAGTTTCTGTGTTCAGTCAATTACGGTCAGGCCGCCCATATAAGGCTGCAAGGCTTCAGGGATACGGATAGTGCCATCGGCATTTTGATAGTTTTCCAAAATGGCAATCAAGGTGCGCCCTACGGCAAGGCCGGAGCCGTTCAGGGTATGCACCAATTCCGGTTTGCCGGTTTCTGGGTTGCGCCAGCGGGCTTGTAGGCGGCGTGCTTGGAAATCTTTAAAATTGCTGCATGAAGAAATTTCCCGATAAGTGTTTTGGCTAGGCAACCAGACTTCCAGATCGTAAGTTTTGCTGGAAGAAAAGCCAGTGTCGCCCGCACACAACAGCATTTTGCGGTACGGCAGCTTGAGTTTTTGTAAAATAGCCTCGGCGTGTTGGGTCAGTGTTTCGTGCGCCTGTTCGGACTCTTCTGGCTTGACAATTTGCACAATCTCCACTTTTTCAAATTGATGCTGGCGTATCATGCCGCGCACATCACGCCCATAAGCCCCAGCTTCGCTGCGGAAACACGGGCTATGGCAGGCAAACTTAAGCGGCAAGTCTTTGGGGTCTATGATCACGTCCCTAACGATATTGGTGACGGGCACTTCAGCGGTGGGGATAAGGTAGAGTACGGGGTCGGCATTGGTTTTAAACAGGTCATCGGCAAACTTGGGCAGCTGTCCAGTAGCGTAAAGGCTATCGGCATTGACCAAAAACGGTACATAAGTTTCTGTATAGCCGTGTTCATGGGTGTGGGTGTCCAACATCAATTGGATTAATGCCCGTTGCAGCCTTGCCAACACCCCCGTCAACACCACGAAGCGGCTACCGGCAATTTTGACACCCAGCTCAAAATCCATGGATTTCAACTGTTCACCCAAGTCCACATGGTCTTTAGGCTCGAAAGCGAATTGCGGCACGTCACCCCAACGGCTGATTTCCACATTGGCTTCTTCGCTTTTGCCATCGGGTACACAGGCATCCAAAATGTTGGGTATGCTTTCCATCAATGCGCCCATTGCCGTTTGGATGTCCGCCAATTCCGCTTCGGCAGCTTTTAGCTCATCACCCAAGTACTGCACTTGATCCAGCAAAGGCTGCACGTCCTCGCCTTTGGCTTTTGCTTGACCAATCGCCTTGGAGCGGCTGTTACGTTCGTTTTGCAGCTCCTGGGTTTTGATTTGGATGTCTTTACGCCGGGTTTCCAGTCCGCTGTAAGCGGCCGGATCAAAGTTAAATGAACGCCGGTTCAATTGTTCGGTGACGTAATCAAGCTCGGTTCTGAATAATCGCGGGTCTAGCATGGTGGTGGTTTACCTTGTTATAACAAAATTTAAAAGTTTTATAAGCGGGCGGTCATTGCGCTGGCGTCCACTGTTCTGCCTAGAGTTGCTTGCTGGCATACACGCTTAACCCGATAATCGAAAGGCACAACAAACTGTTGCCAACGAAAATAGCGGGCAACAGCGGGGCGTTGAGGGCAACGCCCTGTTCCAACAAAAACAACACCAGGTACAAGCCCGATAAGGTCAAATAAATGCCAACCATCAGCACCACCAAAGTGGCGCGGAACTCCGCAGCCAACGGCACTTTTTGCATTAGGATGGCGGTAACAATACCCATTAAAAATGCACAAATGACATTAACCGTCATCAGCGAATAAGGAATGGCAGTACCATTCCAATAAATAACTCCGTCGGAATAGCGGTATATGGCCCTGCCCAATAATAAGCCTAGCCAAACCGCAAATAGGCAGCCGCCGACACTGGCCAAGGTGTTCATGGCGGCCTTGCCCAAATTGCCTTGCTCCATCAACAACAGGGTTTCCAATGAAAACGTGGAGAAGGTGGTGAACGCCCCCAGCAGCCCCACCAGAATGGCGGCCCGATATTCAACACCGATAGCGATACGCTGCAAAATCAGCGCTTCACTGAGCAAGCCCATCAAAAAAGACCCCGACACATTGATGAGCAGTGTGCCATAAGGAAAATCCCGCCCTAACCAACTGTACAGGCCGGTTGACATCAGAAACCGCAACACCGCGCCGCAGGCACCGCCGAGGGCAATGACGACTAGCTGGTTCATGGTAACCTGATGAAATGTTCTCGGTAATAGCACAGCTCTTCAATGGATTCGAGAATATCATCCAGTGCCTGATGCTTGGCCTCCTTGTTGAAGCCCGCCTTTACCGCCGGGGCCCAACGCGCCGCCAGTTCTTTTATAGTGGATACGTCAATATTGCGGTAATGGAAATACGCTTCCAATTGCGGCATATAGCGGTTTAAAAACCGCCGGTCTTGCCCAATGGTATTGCCGCACATCGGCGACGCTTTGGCAGGTAGCCATTGTTTGAGGAAAGCCAAAGTCTGCTGCTCCGCTTCCGCCTCGGTAATGGACGAAACTTTGACCCGTTCAATCAAGCCGGACTGGCCGTGGTGCTTTTGATTCCAATCATCCATGCCCGCTAACAGTGCATCGGATTGATGGATAGCCAGCACCGGGCCTTGGGCGATGATATGCAAGTCTTTATCGGTGACCAGGGTTGCCATTTCAATGATCCGGTCGGTTTCGGGATCGAGCCCGGTCATTTCCAAATCAATCCAGATTAGATGCTGAGCGGCTTGTGACATTGGCTTATTCCGTTATATTAATGGTGTGCCGATTAGTGTAGCATTGGCTAATCGCTAAGACTAATCCTTAAAATCTGTCTATTTTAACTTATGAACACCTTTACTTTTATCTTTTTAATCGCATTATTTGTTTCTACTGCGGTGCATTATTGGTTGGCGCAACGGCAAATGGCGCATGTCGCGCAACACCGTTCAGCCGTGCCCGACGCATTCAAAAGCAAAGTGCCGTTAGCGGCGCACCAAAAAGCCGCCGACTATACCCTAGCCAAAAGCAAGCTAGGCAACATTGACGGGGTCGTTAGTGTTGTGGTTTTGTTGTTGCTCACCTTGGGTGGCGTTATCAGCAGCGTGTTTGAGTTTTGGGCTGGCGCGGTAGCCTCTCCTTTATGGTCAGGGGTTTTGGCTTCTGCCAATATTTTTCTTATTTTGACACTGGTGGAACTGCCCAGCAGTTATTACCAAACCTTGGTCATTGAGGAGCAATTCGGTTTTAACAAAAGTTCCGTCAGCCAATTTGTCAAAGACCATCTGATGCAAACAGCTTTAGGAGCGGTGGTGGGTTTACCGCTGATGGCCTTGATCTTATGGGTGATGGATAGCGTAGGCGGCTTTTGGTGGCTGTGGGCGTGGCTTATTTTAATGGGCTTTTCTTTATTGAGGAGCTGGCTATACCCGACCGTTATCGCGCCATTGTTCAACAAATTCACACCGATGGAAGATGGCGCATTAAAAAACCGTATCCAAGGCTTGTTGCAACGCTGTGGCTTCAGTAGCCAAGGCATTTTTATTATGGATGGCTCCAAACGCTCAGGCCACGGCAATGCCTACTTCACGGGCTTGGGCAATAACAAGCGCATTGTGTTTTTTGACAACTTGGTCAACTCCCTGGACGATGAAGAATTGGAAGCGGTATTGGCGCATGAGCTGGGCCATTTCAAACGTAAGCATGTCATTAAAATGCTATGCGCCACTTCGGTGATGAGCCTAATCAGCTTGGCAATCCTAGGCTGGCTTATCAACCAACCGTGGTTCTTTAGCGGCCTGGGCGTGGCACAACCCTCTAATGCCGCCGCGTTATTGCTGTTTACGCTAGTGTCTTCCTCGTTCACTTTCTTCATGCAACCGATTACAGCTTATTTCCAACGCAAATTCGAGTTTGAAGCGGATGACTTTGCTGCCAATAACGCACAAGCCAGCAAAATGATCAGTGGCTTGGTCAAATTATATGAAGAAAATGCCAGCACCTTAACCCCTGACCCCTTATATTCAGCATTCCATTACAGCCACCCGCCCGCCGCAGTCAGGATTGCCCACTTGGAAACCAAGTTGCAAAACGCCTGATGAGTGTCTTGCAAGAAGGTTTGGTGGTGGCTCATTTGGGGCAAGGCATTGCCGTGGAGGCGGGCGACAAAACCCTGCTTTGCCAAACCTTAAGGAAGCTGGATACCGTAGCAGTAGGGGATCGGGTGATGTGGTCACAATCATCACCCGACCAAGGGCGCATTGAAGCCATATTGCCTAGGCGCTCTTTGCTATGCCGCCCTTCCCGCAATGACAAAATCCGACCGGTTGCCGCCAATATCGACACCGTTTTTGTAGTGTTTGCGGTGGAACCGTTCTGTGATTTTCTGTTGCTTGACCAATACCTTGCCGTATGCGAAAACCGTGGCATCAGCGCCGCTCTGGTACTGAATAAAACCGATTTGCCGCCATCGCAAAGCATTGAGCAAGAATTGCAAGCGTATGTCAATTTAGGCTATGCCCTGCATCGGGTCAGTGCTACTGCCCATGCTGGGCTGGACGGCCTAAAAGCGGCACTTAAAAATCAGGTCAGTATTTTTTCCGGCCAATCCGGTGTGGGCAAATCTTCGTTGACCAACGCATTAATCCCCGACAAAGATTTAAAAACCAATGCCATTTCTGCCACCAGCAAATTGGGCAGGCACACCACCACGGCTGCCACACTCTACCATCTGGCAGAAGGGGGCGACTTGATCGACAGCCCAGGGGTGGCCATTTTTGGCTTGGCAGGTTTGTCTGAACCACAGCTGGCCTATGGTTACCGTGAATTCCAGCCCCTATTGGACAATTGCCAATTTAACGATTGCCGCCATGTGCTGGATAAAGGTTGTGCCGTGCGGGCGGCGGCGGAACAAGGCGCTATCACTATGAGCCGTTACCAGCGGTTTTTGAAGTTGCGCGAAAAAATGCCATTGGACAATCCTTAATCTGCCTATTGCCAGTCTCTCCGTTTTTGTTAGCCATCAAAGTACACCATGCTAGGACAATTAAAAAAAATGCAAGCCACGCTGGACAATCCCGTTCAGTACCAATTGCGGCTAAGTGACCAGTCCATCCCGCTTAACCCCTTGCTGGGACAGCCCATCACGCTAACATTCACTGGTCAAATAACGTGCGTACATTGTCAGCGGCGCATCAAAAAAAGTTTTAACCAAGGCTATTGTTACCCCTGCTTAATATCGTTGGCGCAATGCGATAGCTGCATCATCAAACCGGAAACTTGCCATTACGATGCTGGCACTTGCCGCGAACCCGATTGGGGCAAGGCATTTTGCCATCAACCCCATATTGTTTACCTTGCCAACTCCAGCGGCATAAAAGTAGGCATCACTCGGCAAAACCAAATGCCCACCCGTTGGCTAGACCAAGGTGCAGTGCAGGCATTGCCGGTGTTTACCGTACCTTCAAGGTATATTTCGGGCTTGGTGGAAGTGGTTTTTGCCAAACATGTCAGCGACAAAACCAGTTGGCAACAAATGCTTAAAATGCAAGCGAAGCCGGTTGACTTGTTAGCCAAACGTGATGAGTTACTCGGCTTATGCGCCAATGAATTGGCGGCAATTCAACAACAATTTGGCGATACCGCCTTACAGCCCTTGACTGAAGCCCAGCCGATTGACATCAGCTTTCCGGTTGACCATTATCCTGCTAAGGTAAAATCGTTTAATTTTGACAAATCACCAGAAGTGGCGGGCGTGTTGCAGGGCATTAAAGGTCAATACCTGATATTCGACACCGGCGTGATCAATATCCGCAAATTTACCGGTTATGAAGTTGAGCTTGCTGTTACCGCTTAGCTTAAGTGCTTCAGCACTCGATAGGGTTGTTTTATTGGCTGGTAAAAAGTATTCTGCAGGTGTCTAAACCCTACTTGGACACACAAGGGCAAAATGATGCAAAACTACGAAACCGATTTAATAGCTTGGGCAAATGAACAAGCCGCGTTTATCCGTTCTGGTCGCTTTGACTTGCTTGACCTTGAACATATTGCCGATGAGATTGAAGATGTGGGAAAAAGTGAACAACGCGAGTTAATGAGCCATTTAACAGGGCTTATCGCCCATCTATTAAAATGGCAATACCAACCATCCCATCGTGGCAGCAGTTGGGAAAAGACTATTAAAGTCAAGCGTAAGGAAATCGCTTACAACCTTAAAGCTATGCCAAGCCTAAAAACCCGTCTGGTTGATGCGGAGTGGCTGGAGCTGGCTTGGGACAAAGCGGTCAGTCAGGCAATGCTTGAAACAAGCTTGGAGGGCTTTCCAGAAAGCTTGTGCTGGTCAGTGGAACAAATATTAAGCCCTGAGTTTTGGCCTGAATAAAACGGTCGGAGACGCTTTAAGTGTATCCGACCGTCAGGATGCTTCTTACAGATAACGCCTTTATTTTATTGAGTCAGCGGCTTTTAAATGTTCAACCGCCGCTTCGGCTGGTTTGGTGGCCATTTCTGCATGACCTAATGTGCCGTGGTCAATCGCTTCTTGTAAAGACTTGGAAGCCGCTTCCACGTGGGTTTTGGTTTGACCTTTGGTGGTGATGGCGGCAGACAGCGTGTCTTCCAGAGCCGCTTTGGCGTGTTCCACTATTTTAGGTGCATGACCCATTTTACCGTGTTCAACCGCCGCTTCAGCATGTTTAAGTGCTGATTTGACGTTTTCATCCGCATAAACACCCATGCTCAGGGTAAGTGCTGCGCCTGCGATAATTGCTGCTATTTTTTTCATTGTTTTGTCTCCAAATAAAACGTGTTTTTTGGGATGCCGAAACCAAAATCATTGTTTATTACGGTGTGCCAAATCGTTTTGGCTTTGCTTTGGATCGACCTGGGTACAATTGTTAATTATTTTTATAAGCGATTAGCAAATATACAAAAAATTACATTCTAGGCGATCTGCTCAATGCGCTTGGGGGCGGTTTATGCCCACTTACTAATATATCCGAAAATTTTGCTATGGCAAATGATGCCAACAAAATTGCTGATGGCCGCAACGCCATTTAGCCAATGTTCGCTAGCCAAAATGCCACACGAAGTAAAAACGTATGATATTACGGCATGTTATCTATGATATAAACATTTACTGGGTCAGTATGTTACCGTTAGCACAGTTCCGCTTCACTATAACGGCCATTACAAGTATTTTCATAATCAAACGTTCACGGTATTATGCTAGCGAACACTCTAACTGGTTGCCTTTCATGCCCAATTTATCTGCTAACGTCGCTTGGAAAAATTATCTGACGCTTTGCAAACCCAATGTGGTTGCCGAGATGTTGTTTACCGCCATTGTTGGCATGTTACTGGCTGTACCGGCTATGCCTCGCTTGGATTTGGTTGCCTACAGCACACTGGGGATTGCCTTGGCGGCCTCATCTGCCGCTGCCATTAACCATTACATCGACCGTAAAGCCGATGCGGCAATGGCGCGCACCGAAAACCGCCCATTGCCCAGCGGCAATTTAACAGCCCGGCAAGTGCTCGGTTTTGCGTTTATTTTGGGTGTCAGTTCCATGTTGCTGCTGGTGCTGATGGTCAATACCCTGACCGCCATCCTGACTTTTTTGTCATTGTTTGGCTATGCGATCATTTATACCCTGTACCTTAAACGCGCTTCGCCGCAAAACATTGTCATCGGCGGTGCGTTTGGGGCTACGCCGCCGCTGTTGGGCTGGTGTGCCATGACCGGTGAAGTGCATCCGTATGCCTTGCTGCTGATGCTGATTATTTTTGTCTGGACGCCGCCGCATTTTTGGGCTTTGGCGATTGCTAGGCGGGAAGAATACGCCAAGGTGAAAATACCCATGCTGCCGGTCACCCACGGGGCTGACTTTACCCGTCTGCAAATTCTGCTATACACCGTGCTATTACTGTTGGTGACGGTGTTGCCGTATTTGACCGGCATGAGCGGTTTGATCTACCTAGGCTTGGCATTGCCATTGGATGGGGTGTTCATATTTCTTGCCGTACAAATGATGCGCCTTAAAGACAATAAAACCGCCATGAAGACATTTGGCTATTCGATTGTTTATATCACCGCACTGTTCGCCGCGCTACTGCTCGACCATTATGTGATGCTGAAATTATGAAACCCACCCACCACGAGCAAACGCCCCATCAGGAACACCCCTTTGCAGAAATTGTCCGCATTCTCGGCAAGGGCAAAAAGGGTTCCAGACCACTGACGCAAGACGAAGCTTATCGCGCCATGAAGATGATTCTGGCGGATGAGGTGTTGCCAGTGCAATTGGGCGCTTTTTTAATGCTGATGCGTGTTAAGGAAGAAACGCCGGAAGAACTGGCCGGTTTTGTCTTGGCGGCGCGGGAAACGTTTGGGCAGGTTGCCGGTACGCAAGTGGCGGATTTGGATTGGTCCACTTATGCGGGAAAGCGTCGGCATTTGCCGTGGTTTTTGTTGTCGGCCTTGTTATTGGCAGAAAATGGCATTAAAGTTTTTATGCATGGTGCCAACGGCCATTCGACGGATCGGCTGTATACCGAAAACGCGTTGGCTTATTTGGGGCTGGGTGCTGCCGATTCGATAGGGCTAGCCCGCCAACAATTGCAAGAAAACCACTTCAGCTATTTGCCTTTAGTGCGTTTTTGCCCTAAGTTGGATGAAATTATCGAACTTCGGCCTATTTTGGGTTTGCGCTCGCCCGTGCATACACTGGTACGCTTGCTTAACCCATTTAATGCCAATTACAGTATCCAGGGCATTTTTCATCCCAGCTACCGTGCCGTGCACCAACACGCCGCCGCCCTGTTGCAACAACCGCACATGGCGGTGTTAAAAGGTGAGGGGGGAGAGACAGAACGCAATCCAGATATGGACTGTTTGGTGCAAAGCGTCCATCACGGCGAATTGCAGGATGAGCTTTGGCCAGCAGTGTTTAGCCATCGCCATATTAAACCCCCTGTGCTGGAACCTGAGCAGCTAGCCTTGGTCTGGCAGGGGCTTAGCCAAGATGAATTTGCCGAAATGTCGGTGCTGGGTACGACGGCAGTGGCACTTAAGCTACTAGGCAAAGCCGATAGCCCACAACAGGCCCATGAATTAGCGGTAACATGGTGGCAAAACCGTGACCGGGGGCGCTTTGGCCCGTTGTGAGCCACTCGGCATTACGTTTTGGCGGCACTGCGGTTTTACTGAAGTTAACCATTGCTATAGGCTAGCATTATGCCTATTATATACACCTTATTTTATTGTTGTTTTTGTCCGCCACATGCATTTGCCACGGCTGTGACAATGGCTTTCTATTGATCCGATTGGCGCGACCAACCCCCTGTGGCAATTTACTTCAACCGACTTTCCATGACGCTGTTTTGCAGACCTCCATTAATTATGAAACAATTCATACTACGCACCGGATTATTGCTGACCATCACCGTGCTATTGGACAGCTGTAGCAATACCCCCACCACCATCGACTATTCGGGCCTGCCATCAACACGCCCCCCTATTGACGGGCATACACCCTCGCCACACCACCCTTACCCGCCCCATAGCTTATCTGGTGTCTTTCAAAAACCAGCGGCACTGGCACCGGCGGTGGAGTTTTGGCGCAACACTTATGTAAAATGGCGTCGCTCGGAAGTAGTGTTCCATGATAACCGTTATCTGGATGTAGTTTACGAAGTGATGGTGTTGCCGGGCATTGTAGGCGACAGCTTAACAAGCGCGCAAAAGGAACTGGTCAGCCAACGGCGTGAGTACTGGAAAACGCAATTGTTTTTTCTGGAAAGCAAAGTGCGCTTTAACCAAAAACTGACTGCCAGCGACCGGCAAATTATTGCCAAACTGCAAAATAACGGCCGATCCCTGAACAGCGTATTGACCGGTGCTGCTGACTGCCTGCGCTCACAACGGGGTACCCGCGAGCGTTTTGTGAAAGGGCTGGAAATCAGCCGTAATTATGAAAGCCAATTCAGAAAAATATTCCGCGAAGCCGGTTTGCCGGAAGAGCTGACCTACCTGCCGCATGTGGAATCTTCTTTCCAGCCCGCCGCCAAATCCTCTGCGGGAGCAGTGGGCATGTGGCAATTCACTAAAGGTGCCGCAAAAACCTTTATGCCGGGCGGTGACACGATTGATCAGCGCCTTGATCCTGTTGCCTCCACTGTCGGTGCGGCGCGTTATTTGCGTTACGCCTACAACAAGCTGGGTGACTGGCCTACCGCCATAACCTCCTATAATCATGGCATAGGCGGCATGAAGCGGGCACAAAGTCAGGTAGGTCGTGATTTTGTCCGCATTGTCAACACCTACAATGGCCCTTCCTTTGGTTTTGCCTCGCGCAACTATTACGCACAGTTCTTGGCCGCCCGCGAAATTGCCAGCAACCCAATGCCTTACTTGCAACAATGACGGGCATCTTCTGCGACTTGTCCGCAAACACACGCTATTGCCCTTACCACTTGATATGTGAACACTTTTAATAATTGTAAACATTGACTTGCAGCAACCCTCAATATACAATCTTGATTATGATTACTACTATAAAAACAACATATTAGCCTGATCATTCAGATACTGGATGGCTAAGGCAGCTTTAATCACCAACCTCCCTGTATTGAAGGATGCCTGCCGCTATGACTACCCCCGCCACCTTATCTGTCGCCCAAGCTTTAGCCTTCGCCAAAACCTCCCACGCGCCTATTGCAGTGGTCGACACTGGCCCGGCCATAGCCACCAACGCCGACGCGCTGGCAGCCTTGGGCAAACAGCTGGTATCCGCACAATTCACGGGGAACACCCGTTATTTCCCCTGGGTTATCGACGCGGCAGGGGTATTGGCACTCGGCCCAAAGCTAACCAATAGTTTAGGCATCCCAGTCAATGTCTTTTATAGCGTTACCGACACAGCCGCCAATATTATTGCCCATGCCGCCCAACTGCTCGCGCTGGGGCCGCAAATGGCGCTTGCCCATACCCAAGTTGCCGACAGCGCAGCCCACATAGTCGCTAATGCCGCCACGCTGACTTCGCTTGGCATAAATATTCCATTGACTATCAATGACTCCTCTTACAATATTGCAGCCAATGCTAGCCAACTGTTAGCTTTGACTGCATTAATACCTGTTGGCGGCATCCACGTCACGGACAACGCCACCAATATTGCTGCCAAAGCACTAGCACTCGCTCCACTAGGGGCCGAACTGTCAGTGATTGTCGCCGACACCGCCAGCCACATTAACGCCAATCTGGCTAAGTTGTTATCTTTAGGTAATGCCCTACATAACATCATCCTGCCTGATGGCACATCGTTCAGCAATTTGCGTGCTGACGGCAATGCCGTTATTTTAGATTCCAGCCATGCCATTGCCTTCGTTAAGGCGGGTTTGACTGCACCTATCCATGTCGTGGACTCTGCCAACAATATTACCAGCAAGCTTGATGCGTTGGCTGCTATCGGCGGTCAACTGCTGTCGGTGCAGGACATCTCAGACAACTACTCATTCCCTTGGCCCATCAGCGTCGCGGATGTGTTATCACTTGCAGCCAAGATGACCGACAAATCTGGCAACCCGGGCATCTTCGCAAATGTCACCGACTCGGCTGCGGCAGTGGCTGCCCACGCACCAGCATTGCTTGCACTGGGTACTCAAATTAGCACTGGCGGAATACAAATAACGGAAACGGCGGCGAATGTTGCCGCCAATGCAGTATTACTGGCAACGCTAGGGGACAAGCTATGGCTGACCATCAACGACAGCACGGCAAATGTGGCTGCGTACGCCCCCCAATTGCTCGCGTTAGGATCAAAAATTGACCATTGCGGCATCTACATCGTCGATACCGCTGCACACATTGCCGCCAATTTAGCGGCAATGGTATCGCTAGGCACTGAGTTATCAATAACCATTAAAGACAGCGCAACAGATGTTGCCAACCATGGTAACCAGCTGCTCTCCTTGGGCTCACAAATTTCTGCTGGCGGCATCCAAGCCAATGACACGGCTGCAAACGTTGCCGCAAACCTGACTGCTTTGGCTTCATTAGGTACCGAGTTATCACTGATGGTCACCGATACGGCCCCTAACATCAACGCCAACCAAGTCCGACTGCTAAGCTTGGGTAATGCGTTGAGTGGCTTTACCCTACCTGATGGAACAGTGTTCAGCAACTTGTACACAGACGGCAAATCCGTGACTTTGGATACCAGCCAATCGGTCGCCTTTGCCAAGGAAGGGTTAACCACGCCGATCTATGTCGTGGACCCTGTCGACAATATCGTTAAAAACCTCGACGCTTTGGCGGCAATGGGCAGCCAATTGTTGTCGGTGCATGACTCCTCAAATAGTAGCACTTTCACCGGGCAAATCAGCGTTACCGATGTGCTGGCACTTGCTCCCAAAATGACCGGTTATTATGGCGTTCTTGACACTTTTAATATGATCACCGATTCGGCGGTGAACGTGGCTGCCCATAACAGCCAATTGCTCTCGCTGGCCCCGCAAATCGCCACTGGCGGCATCCATATGACTGACTCGGTGGCACATGTTTATGCTAATGCAGCCGCATTGGCTGCATTAGGCACGGAACTATCGGTGACCATTAGCGATACAGCCGCAAACGTGGCTGCTAACGCTAGCAAGCTGCTCGCCTTGGGCAAGCAAATAGCCATTGGCACTATCCAAATTACAGACGGCGCGGTCAATATTGCCGCCCATGCGGCTGCGTTGGCCTTGCTGGGTACGGAACTGACCTTGGCCATCAACGACACCGCCGCCAATGTAGCCGCCCACGCTGCCCAGCTATTGGCTTTGGGTGTGCAATTCCCGGCCAGCAGTATCCACGTCACCGATACTGCCAGTGCTATTGCCGCCAATGCCAAGGCACTGACCTCGCTAGGCATCGAGCTGTCAGTGATTGTCAGCGACACGGCGGCACACATCAACGCCAACCAAGTCCAACTGCTTTCTTTAGCAAATGGGCTAACTGGCTTTAGCCTGCCCGACGGCACAGTGTTCAACAATTTTAATGCAGACGGCAAGTCGGTGACTTTGGATGTCGCCCATGCCTTAGCTTTCATCAAAGCCGGTTTGCTGGTGCCAATTAACATAGTGGATTCTGGCGCCAACATGACCCACAACTTGGATGCACTGGCTGCTTTGGGTGACCAACTACTGTCAATGCAGGACAATTCTGGCCACGCCCCCTTCCTTTGGCAAATCAGTGTGGCGGACGTGCTGGCTCTGGCGCACAAGATGACCGATTATTATGGCAATGCCGATACCTTCAACCACATCACCGACACGGCGGCAAACGTGGCAGCCCATGCCGTCCAGTTGCTTGGGTTAGGTACGCAAATAGCCACGGGTGGAATACGCGTCACCGACACTGCAGCGCATATCACCGCCTTCCAGAAGGAACTCGCCACCTTAGGCAGCGAGCTGTCAGTGACTGTTGTCGATAGCGCAACCAATGTAGCCATTAACGCAGCCA
>CAIYOW010000038.1 GCA_903927955.1 uncultured Methylococcaceae bacterium
AATAAACTAAAAAAATACAGCCATACGCTCCCTTTGCGTGCAAAATAAAGGCTACGATACCGGTTTCCTCAAAATCCTACCAATAAACGCATTAAAATCATCCAAATAAGTAAACGCCACAGGAATAACCAGCAAGCTTAAGAAGGTAGAAGTCACTAAGCCACCAATCACCGCAACCGCCATGGGGCTGCGGAAAGACGCATCTGCCGCACCCCAACCCATTGCAATTGGCAACATGCCTGCACCCATAGCAATGGTGGTCATAATGATGGGGCGGGCGCGTTTATGGCAGGCATCCAGTAATGCATCCAATCGGCTGAGACCGTGGTCACGGCGGGCGACGATGGCGTATTCGACCAGCAAGATGGAGTTTTTGGTGGCAACGCCCATCAACATAATCAAGCCAATCAATGATGGCATGGAAAAACTTTTGTCGGCCAGCAACAAGGCAACAAAGCCGCCGCCGAACGACAAGGGCAAAGCAACCAAAATGGTGATCGGTTGCAGGAAGTCTTTAAACAACAATACCAGCACTACATAAATGCACAACACGCCAATCAACATTGCCACGCCAAAGCTGGTGAACAATTCAATCATCATTTCGGCATCGCCAATGTTAATTTGCTTAACGCCCGCCGGCAGCGATTGGATGCTAGGCAGGTTTTGTACAGCGGTGGCGACATCGCCTAACGGCAAGCCGGACAATTCAATTTCAAAATTGATGTTACGGGCGCGGTCGTAGCGGTCGATGACCGCCGGGCCGCTGGACAACGCCAACCCGGCGACCTGGCCGACCATCACAGGCCCATGCCCTGCCTTGCTGGACGGTACGGCAAGGCGTTCCAGCACTGACAGGTCGCGCCGGGCGTTGTCGTTGAGCTTGACCATGATCGGTACTTGCCGCTGTGCCAAGTTAAATTTGGGCAACAATGTGTCGTAATCTCCCACGGTGGCGATACGCAAGGTTTCGGCGATGGCTGCGGAGGTCACGCCTAAATCGGCGGCGCGGGCAAAGTCGGGCAGCACTGCTATTTCTGGTCTGACCAGCGACGCGCTGGAGGCGATATTACCCAAGCCGTGGATGGTGCGTAAGTCTTTTTCGACCGCACGGGCTGCAGTGGACAAGGCTTGTGGGTCTTCGCCGCTCAGCACCACTATATATTTTTCGCCAGACGCCCCCAAGCCAACTTTGGTGCGCACGCCCGGCAGATTTTCTAAAGCTTTGCGTATATTTTGTTCGATGGCTTGTTTCCGCACGGGCCGGTCTTTACGGTCTGCCAATACCAACGTCAGCGTAGCTTTGCGGACTTCACTGCCACCTTGGATAGCCATTGGGTCTGTTCCTGCCGAACCTGCACCAATGGTAGTGTAAATGTTTTTCACATACGGCACGGCGGCAACCAATTGCCTTGCGGATTCGGCAGACGCGCTGGTTTGCGCCAAGGTTGCCCCTGGCGGCAATTCGACAAACGCTTGGCTTTGCGGGTTGTCATCGGGCGGAATAAAGCCCTTGGGCAACAACGGAACCAACATAATCGAACCGATAAAAAAGACCAAAGCAGCGGCAACCGTCACTAGCCGATGGCGTAAACACCATGCCGCCCAGTGCAAATAATGGCACATCACCGCGCTATCCTGTTCTTCCTTTGCGCCGCTGTTTTTCAGCATATACGCCGACATCATCGGTGTCAGCATCCGTGCCACCACCAGCGAGGCCATAATCGCCAACGAGGCAGTCCAACCGAATTGTTTGAAAAAGCGTCCGGCAATGCCGCTCATAAACGCCGTCGGCAAAAACACCGCCACTAAAGCAAACGTGGTGGCAATCACCGCCATACCGATTTCTTCCGCCGCTTCCATTGCTGCTTGGTAAGGCGTTTTGCCCATGCGCAAATGGCGGACAATGTTTTCCACTTCGACAATTGCATCATCGACCAAAATGCCCACCACCAAGGATAAGGCCAGTAGGGTGACGACATTCAAGGAAAAGCCCAAATAATCCATTCCGATAAAAGCGGGGATGGTCGATAACGGCAAAGCCACTGCGGAAACAAAGGTCGCCCGCCAATCACGCAAAAACAGCCACACCACCAACACCGCCAAGGCCGCGCCTTCGTATAGCAAAGACATTGAGCCGTTGAATTCTTCTTGCACAGGAATGACAAAGTTGAAAGCTTCGTTCAAATCAATATCAGGGTTGAGCAAGCGCAATTCCGCCAAAGCCTTTTGCACGCCCGCGCCGACTTCCACCTCGCTGGCACCACGGCTGCGGCTGACTTCAAAACCAACTACGCGCTTGCCGTTGTAAAACGCCAACGAACGAGGTTCAGCAACGCCATCGGTCAAGATCGCCACTTGGTCGAGACGGATGTGCCGCCCGTCGGACAAGGAGATTTCCATCAGACGCAACTCTTCCACCGATTTGACATTCGCCAGCGTCCGCACAGGTTGTTCGCCACTACCCAGATCGGTGCGTCCGCCAGAGCTTTCTTGCTGGGTTTGCCGCAATTGGCGGGAAATGTCGGAAGCGGTCGCGCCCAAGGCTTGCAGCTTGACCGGATCGAGGGCAATTGTCACTTCACGGCTAACCCCGCCGACGCGTTTAACTTCGCCAACACCTGCCACCGCCAGCAGGCGTTTGGTGATGGTATCATCCACAAACCAAGACAAGGCTTCTTCATCACGCTGGTTTGAAACCACGGTAAAGGCAAAAATCGGCGTGGCAGCCATATCCAGCTTATTGACGATAGGATCGCGCAAATCGCCCGGCATATCGGCGCGGACTTTACTGACCGCCGAACGCACATCGTCCACCGCTTCTTGCACGGGTTTTTCCAAACGGAATTGTACGGTGAGGGAAACGCTGCCGTCTTTGATGGTGGTAGTAATGTGTTTTAAGCCTTGCAAGGTTGCCAGCGAATTTTCGATTTTACGGGCAACATCGGTTTCCAATTGCCCTGGCGAAGCGCCGGGCAAACTGGCACTGACAATCACTGTGGGCAAATCCAAGTCGGGGAAGTTTTGCACTTTCATGGCTTTAAAGCTCATCAGACCGCCCACGCTGAGCAGCAAGAACAGCATCAATGCCGGAATCGGGTTACGGATACACCAACTGGAGACGTTCATGGTTGCACCACCTTAACAGTGTCACCGTCTGTCAAAAACGCCGCGCCACTGGCGACCAAGCGGTCATCTGCCCGGATGCCATCGAGTATTTCGTACTGATCGCCCATGCGCCGCCCCAGTTGCACTTTAACCTGGCTGACACTGGCTTGACCGCCATTTTGCGTGCCTAGCTTGAACACATAGCTAAAGCCTTCCCGTAATGACAAGGCGGTTTGCGGAATGGTCAGGGCCAAGCTGCTGCCCAAGGTAAACTCGCCTTGCGCGAACATGCCCGACCGCAGGCCGTGGCGGGCGGCATCGGGCAAATCGACGTAGACCAAACCGTTGCGGCTTTGCATATCCAACGTGGGGGCTAGCAAACGCACTTTGCCCGTTGTTTGCGCTACATTGGGAATGTTGATGGTGACTGCATCACCGGCTTGCAATTTCGCCATTTCCGCAGCCGTCAATTCCGCGCACCATTGCAAGCGGTTTTGGCGGATAAGACGGAATAATTCTTGACCCGGTGTGGCGACCGCACCCAAGGTGGCGGTGCGCGAGGAGATGATACCGTCATCACTGGCAATAACCCGGGTGTGTTTTTGCCGTAGCAATTGGCTGTCCAATTGCGCCTTGGCAGATTGCACTTTGGCCTTGGCGGTTTTTTCGCTGGTTAAGTATTGCGCGTTTTGCTGGGTGCTCAATACACCAGTGCCAGCAACTTTACGCGCGCTGTCTGCGATTAATTGGGCTTCGCTGAAATTGGCTTCGGCTTCCGCCAAGGCTGCTTTGGCTTGGGCGACATCCGCCGCCACGCTGTCATCGGCAAACACCGCCAACACTTGGCCTTTGCGGACGTTTTCGCCAACTTGTACCCGCACATCCGCCAAACGTTGGTCGCTGAGTTCCGCGCCGATAATGGCTTCTTGCCAGGCGGTGATAGAACCGTTGGCGGATAAAGTCAGTGGAATGTTTTGCTGGCTGGGCTGTACTACTGTCACGCTCAATGCCGGACGGCTAGCGGTTTTGCCATCGGCGAGCTTGTCAGCACTGTAGCCGATGGCGCCTACTGATACCAGCACCAAGCAAGTGGCGGTAACTAAGGTGAGGGAATTGCCGAGTTTCATATTGTTCTCCGGTTTAAAATAAATGGCGCGGGGTCTGTAGCCAGATGGTCGTGTTCCGTTATGCTTGTCCTCAAGCCGCACGGCATTAAACGTAGCATGAGCTGTACCTGCCGTGCGTAAAAAATAGTGCGAACGAGTATCAAATAACACACCGGCTCATGCTCAATTTTGGAGTCAAAAATCTCGTTTTTTGATGCCACTATTTTTGCGTTTGCCAACCACCACCCACCGCCCGATACAAAGCAATCCACGCTGCCACACGCTCCTGTTCCAAATCCTTTACTACCCAATCCGCCGCCACTTCCGTGCGCCGCGCCGTTTCCGCGTCCAACAAATTACCTAACCCCGCTTGATACAACTGCTGGCTAGCTTGGAAATTTGTTTGGTAATCCTTGGCGGCAAAGCGGCTTTGCGTTAGACGCTGGTCGACACTCGCCAAACGCACTAACGCCTCTTCCACCTCTTTCGCCGCCGTGCGTACCTTGCTACGGAACTGGGCAACGGCGGCAGTGTAATTGGCTTTTGCCGATTCGACATTGGCGGCACGTTTACCGGCATCAAACAATGGCAAGCTCAGCGTCGGCCCGATCGACCAGGTTTGCGCCAGGGTAAACGGCGAACCGTTAACATTTTGTAAGACGGGGGTGAAGTTACCGGACAAGCTTAACTTGGGATACCGATTGGCCTGTTCAGCACCGATTTTGGCACTGGCTTCCGCCATATCACGTTCGGCGGCAGCAACATCAGGTCGTTGTAACACGGTTTCTGCGGGCACGGAGTTGATTGCAAATGCGGGCGGGTTGGGCAAACTGGCGGTACGTGGCACCAACAATTGCCGCAACTCTGTTTCCGCCAGTCCGGTCATCGCCACCAAGCTTTTCACTAAGCGGTCGCACTGTGCTTGTTGTTGCCACAATTCGGTTTTGCCCTCGCTGGCACTGGCATGGGCGAGAGCGACATCGGCGATGTTGCGGAATCCGGCACTGGCGGCAAGATCGACCAGCTTTGCTGAAGCTTGACGCGAATCGGCTTCGTGTTGCCGTAGCTGCACTTGTGCCTCGCAATAGCGTTGCGCTAGATAAGCATTAGCAAATTCCGCAGCCACCGCCACCCGCGCATCATGCCAAGCAGCTGTGCGTGAAGCCAATTGGCTGAGCGCGGCTTCTTGCTGGCGCGCCAATCCCCCGAACAGATCAAGTTCCCAGCTAGATTGCACATTAAATTGATGTTGGTTACGGATGAAAGGCGCTTGCCCGAACGAGAACGATGCACGGCTACTGCTTAAGCCCGCGTCCAAACTTGGCAAAAGTTGCGAATCCGTACCAACCAAGCTGGCGCGAGATTGTTCGATACGGGCTTTGGCATTGGCAACGTTGGCGCTTTCCGCTTGTGCGGCAGCCAGCAAACGGCTAAAGACCGGGTCGTGGAATTGCTCCCACCAATGCGCCAGCTCCGTCAATTGACCTTGATGCGCAAGTACTGGCTGCAGTGTTTGCCAGTGTTTTTCAGTCCGCGGCATGGGGGCTTGGTAATCAGGGCCAACGGTGGTCAGCCAGCCCCGATTGATACCGCAACCAGACAGTAATAAAGGCAATGCGATAAACAGCGTGGTTCGCAAATGGACAATGCCGTTCTGCCCAATATTTCGGCCTGTTGTTGGGCAAAAAAGTGCTGCCCATCCGCATGTGGCTTTATTCATGCTTAAGCTCCGTTACGGCGTTTTGCTTCGCTATCAATTATCGCTATGGCATAAGTCGCCAGCCGATCTGCCAAAGTGTCGATATTTTTGGGGGTTTCCAGCAAATGTGGGGCAATGTTGGCGACCACATCTTGCCCGACATAAAAATGCACCGCCATGCCAATGATGGAAAACGTCAACCGTTGTAAGTCGTCATCAACTTCCGTTAAACCAAAATGCTGTTTCAGCATTATCACTAGGGCTTCGTGTTGGGGTTTTATCTCGGCATCAATTTCTTCTTGCCACGCCCCTGTGGGTTCAATCATTTCCCGAAAGCGCAATTTCATCGCCATTCGCAATTCATCGCCTTTTTTTAACGGCTCCAAAAATTCGCTGAAAAACAAGCGCAACGCTTCCGGCAAGGGCAGTATGGCGAAGGTTTCAATACTAGAATGGCAAGGCGCGTTGCCCATCGGTTCGGTAAACGCCGCCCGATACAACCCCGCTTTGTCGCCGAAGTAATAGCTGATCGCGGAAATGTTTGCCCCCGCCAATTCGCAAATACTGCGCGTGGTTGCGCCTTCAAAACCTTTTTCGGCGAAAATTTTTAATGCTGCCATCACTAAGCTAGTTCGGGCATTGTTGGTGTCTGGCGTGTCGGGGGATTTGCTCATGGCAGTGATTTTGTCAGTGTGTGAAAAATTTAAATCAAACGATTGATTGTTATTATTTCAATCAATCGTTTGATTGTCAATTTTTACGCAGCCCGTAAATTCTGCAACTCTTCATACGCCATCTGGTTCGCCCTGCCTAACGGCCCGCTTGTCTCGGCAGCATGTCTTGGCAACGTTGACGGCTTGTCATTTAAATACAATTTTGTGTACTTCACCAACAGGGGATTTTGGTTCAATGCCCCTACTGTCAGTAAGCCCACAACCACACCGCCAAATGTTAGGAAGCTAACGGGGCATATCCCGACAAAAAAATAAATACCACCTTATAATCAGCTATTTAAATATTTTTTGCCGATTGGCACAGCTGTTGCTTTAAGCATATTGTCATTAACCACAACATCCCACGAGGAGAAGACCATGGCATTACGTCAATGTGCAATTTACGGTAAAGGCGGTATCGGTAAATCGACCACCACACAAAACTTAGTTTCTGCTTTGGCAGAATTAGGCAACAAAGTAATGATCGTCGGCTGCGACCCTAAAGCTGACTCTACCCGTCTGATCTTACATGCCAAAGCACAAACCACCATCATGAGCTTAGCGGCAGAAGCCGGTAGCGTTGAAGATTTGGAATTGGAAGACGTGCTGAAAATCGGTTACGGCGGCATCAAATGCGTTGAATCAGGCGGCCCAGAGCCAGGCGTTGGCTGTGCTGGCCGTGGTGTTATCACCGCGATCAACTTCCTTGAAGAAGAAGGTGCCTATGATGATGAATTAGATTTCGTATTCTATGACGTTTTGGGTGATGTTGTGTGTGGTGGTTTCGCCATGCCTATCCGCGAAAACAAAGCGCAAGAAATTTACATCGTTTGTTCAGGTGAAATGATGGCGATGTACGCCGCCAACAACATTGCCAAAGGTATCGTGAAATACGCCAACTCAGGCAGCGTGCGTTTGGCAGGCTTGATCTGCAACTCACGCAACACTGCCCGTGAAGACGAATTGATCTCTGCTTTGGCGGCCAAAATCGGCACCACCATGATCCATTTCGTACCCCGCGACAACGTTGTACAACGTGCGGAAATCCGCCGCATGACTGTTATCGAGTACGAACCCACGGCCAAACAAGCGGACGAATACCGCCAATTGGCAATCAAAATCCGTGATAACCGCAACTTCATCATCCCAACGCCCATCACTATGGATGAATTGGAAGAATTGATGATGGAATTCGGTATCTTGGAACAAGAAGACGAATCCGTTATTGGTAAAACAGCAGCGGAACTGGCACTCGCTTAACAACGATTGCAGGATGGGGCGGGATTGCCCTGGCCCATCCAACCAATGGCTAGTGATGGG
The DNA here is from genome assembly GCA_903927955.1 of uncultured Methylococcaceae bacterium. Classification (GTDB taxonomy): domain Bacteria; phylum Pseudomonadota; class Gammaproteobacteria; order Methylococcales; family Methylomonadaceae; genus Methylovulum. Next base: position 7,944 of record CAIYOW010000038.1, read on the forward strand.
TGGCCTACTGTCACCCATACTATGTTTTCATCCTCAAACCGTGTCTATGGAAGATTATCCATGACATCAGCAGGAGAACACTCATGGCAGCTTTAACCAGAGAAGAAACCGAAGCGTTGATTCAGGAAGTTCTGGAAATTTATCCCGAACAGGCCAAAAAAGACCGCGCCAAACATTTGGCGGTCAATGACCAATCGCTCGAAAAATCCAACAAATGTATCACTTCCAACCGCAAATCCTTGCCAGGTGTTATGACCATCCGTGGTTGTGCTTATGCCGGTTCTAAAGGTGTGGTTTGGGGCCCGATCAAGGACATGATCCATATTTCCCACGGTCCGGTCGGCTGCGGCCAATATTCCCGCGCCGGTCGCCGTAACTATTATGTAGGCACCACCGGTGTCAACACCTTCGGCACGATGAACTTCACTTCAGATTTCACTGAAAAAGACATCGTATTTGGCGGCGACAAAAAGCTGGCCAAGATCATCACCGAAATTGAAGGTTTGTTCCCACTGCACAAAGGTATCAGTATCCAATCGGAATGCCCCATTGGCTTGATTGGTGATGATATTGAAGCGGTGGCCAAAAAAGGCAACAAAGAAATCGGCAAACCCGTTGTACCCGTCCGTTGCGAAGGCTTCCGTGGCGTGTCGCAATCCTTAGGGCATCATATCGCCAACGATGCCATCCGTGACTGGGTGCTGGGCAACCGTGACGGTGACGACAGTTTCCCAACCACGCCTTACGATGTGGCGGTTATCGGCGATTACAACATTGGCGGCGATGCTTGGGCATCACGTACTTTGTTGGAAGAAATGGGTCTGCGCGTAGTGGCCCAATGGTCGGGCGACGGCACTTTGGCGGAAATAGAAAACACCCCTAAAGTTAAGCTGAACCTGATCCATTGCTACCGTTCAATGAACTACATTGCCCGGCACATGGAAGAAAAGTACAAAATTCCCTGGATTGAATACAACTTCTTTGGCCCCACCAAGATTGCTGAATCATTGCGCCGCATTGCCTCGCACTTTGATGAAACCATCCAAGCCGGTGCGGAAAGGGTAATTGCCAAATATCAAGCCGAATACGAAGCGGTTATCGCCAAATACAAACCTCGTTTGGAAGGCAAACGCGTGATGTTGTACATCGGAGGCTTGCGTCCACGCCACGTTATCGGTGCTTATGAAGATTTGGGCATGGAAGTGGTCGGTACTGGCTACGAGTTCGGCCATAACGACGATTACGACCGTACCATCAAAGAAATGGGCAACGCCACATTGCTGTATGACGATGTCACTGGCTATGAGTTTGAAGAGTTCGTCAAACGTGTACAACCCGATTTGATCGGGTCAGGCATTAAAGAAAAATACATTTTCCAAAAAATGGGCGTGCCTTTCCGGCAAATGCACTCTTGGGATTATTCAGGCCCTTATCACGGTTATGACGGTTTCGCCATTTTCGCCCGCGATATGGACATGACAATCAACAATCCTTGCTGGAAACAAGTGAAAGCACCGTGGAAAACCGATGCCAGTAGCGATGCGGTTAAAGTTGCCGCGTAAGGGTCGCTAAATCCGTAAGTTGGGGTGACGACAGAAACCCCAACAAACCCAATTGCCAATGGTTGCGGTGCATACCTTTTATACCCACTGGATGCAACCCAACCCACTTCAAACACGTCGTCCACAGATTAGTGGCGCGTAGGAGATTACCATGAGCCAAGAAGTCGATAACATCCAACCCAGCTACCCTTTATTCAGAAATGATGATTACAAGGAAAATCTGGCCAACAAACGTAATGCTTATGAAGAACGTCATGAGCAAGAAAAAATTGATGAAGTGTTCCAATGGACAACTACCAAGGAATACCAAGAACTTAACTTTAACCGCGAAGCACTGACCGTCAACCCTGCTAAAGCTTGCCAACCTCTTGGGGCAGTCTTATGTGCCTTGGGCTTTGAAAAAACCATGCCTTATGTGCATGGCTCGCAAGGCTGTGTCGCTTACTTCCGCACCTACTTCAACCGTCATTTCAAAGAGCCTATTGCTTGTGTATCTGACTCCATGACTGAAGATGCGGCGGTATTTGGCGGACAGAAAAACATGTTTGCCGGTTTGGAAAACGCCAAAGCCTTGTACCAGCCTGAAATTATAGCCGTTTCCACCACCTGTATGGCGGAGGTTATCGGTGACGACTTGAACGCGTTCATCAACAACGCTAAAAAAGCCGGGCATATCGAGCAAGAATTCCCAACCCCTTACGCGCATACCCCTAGCTTTGTCGGTAGCCATACTACTGGCTGGGACAATATGTTTGAAGGCATGGCAAAATTCTTCACCTTGAACCACATGGCAGACAAAGCCGTGGGTTCCAATGGCAAAATCAATTTGGTTCCCGGTTTTGAAACTTATTTGGGCAATTTCCGGGTCATGCACCGCATGATGAAAGAAATGGGCGTGGAATATTCTTTATTGAGCGACCCTTCTGAAGTATTGGACACACCTGCTGATGGTACATTCCGCATGTATGCTGGCGGCACCACCCAAGCCGAAGTTAAAGATGCCCCCAATGCCATTGACACCATTTTGCTACAACCTTGGCAGTTGGAGAAAACCAAAAAGTTTGTCCAAAACATCTGGCATCAACCTGCCACCGCCATCAATATCCCGATGGGCTTGCAATGGACCGACGAGTTTTTGATGACCATTTCCAAACTGACCGGCAAAGCAATACCAGCCTCGTTGGAATTGGAACGCGGACGCTTGGTGGACATGATCACTGACTCGCACGCTTGGCTGCACGGCAAAAAGTTCGCCCTGTACGGTGATGCCGATTTCGTGATGGGCATGACCAAATTCCTATTGGAACTGGGTGCAGAACCTTCTGACGTGTTATGCAACCATGCCAACAAACGCTGGGTGAAAGCGATGGAAAAAATTTGTGCCGAATCACCTTACGGCATAAACACCCAAATCCATGCTGGCAAAGACTTGTGGCATTTCCGCTCGCTGATGTTCACTAACAAGCCGGATTTCATGATCGGCAATTCTTACGGCAAATTCATTCAACGTGACACCTTGTATAAAGGTGAAGCCGACGAAGTGCCGTTGATCCGTATCGGTTTCCCTATCTTCGACCGCCACCACTTGCACCGTATGACTACCTTGGGCTATGAAGGCGCAATATATATGCTGACCACTTTGGTCAATGCGGTATTGGAGCAATTGGACAAAGAAACCAGAGGTATGGGCACTACGGATTATAACTACGACTTAGTCCGTTAATAAAAACACCCTGCCCTGTTATTAACAAAGGGGCAGGGTTTTGTTCCCCCCCAACCCACTCAGGAGAATCAAAAATGCCTAGCGTTATGTTGAAAAAAAACCCGGAAGGCAAATTGATCTTCTATGTGCCGAAAAAAGACTTGGAAGAAGTGGCGGAATCGGTCGAGTTTGACACCGCCGACAAATGGGGCGGTGAAGTGGTTTTGGCCGATGGCTCAAAATATTTTTTTGAACCCATCGCACCACCCGATTTCCCTATTACCCTGCGTGCCAAACGTGTAGATTCAGGAGAAGATTAATGGCCTTATATATTGTTGAAGCAGACTGCATTTCTTGTGGTGACTGCGAACCTGTGTGTCCTACCCAATCCATCACTGAAGGCGCTATTGTCTTTAAAATCGACAAACGCACTTGCACCGAATGTGAAGGAGATTTTGACGTGCCACAATGCGTCAAAGTATGTCCGATTGACAACTGCATCCTACCGCTAGAGGCATAAGTCCATGGGCACCAACGTGCTATCACGGGAACTGGCGCTACGTATTGCCTTGGCTGCCCGCACCCTGCCGGATGTGGACAGCAAAGGCTTGCTGGCTGTTTTGTCCGAATGCGTAGCTGCACCTATGACCGAAAGTAAAGTCGCCAACGTTGCCTTGGAGAGCTTGCGCCAAGCCAATGGCGGCGCATTGGCCCATCTCGATAGCGGCACTTTGCAACAGGCCTTAAAAATCCTCAGCAACACCGCCCCAGACAAAATCCTGCCCGCCACACAAGCCTACCAAGACGGCGACCTGCCCAATTCGGTACGCATTGCTTGTGCCAGCGACGATGCTATTAATGTCAATGGGCATTTCGGCAATTGTGCGTGGTTTATGGTTTATCAAGTCAACGCCGAAGCTGCCCGCCTTATCGACATCCGCACCGCCGATATTCCTGAAGGCTTGGTGGTGGACGATAAAAACGTCTACCGTGCCGAACAGCTACAGGATTGCAAAGTGGTATATATCGCATCAGTAGGTGGCCCTGCGGCGGCAAAAATTGTCCGGCTGGGCATCCATCCCATGCGCCTGGAAGCGATTGCCAGCCTTGCCGAAGTTATCGGGCAATTACAGGGCGTAATGGCCGGTTCACCACCGCCTTGGCTGGCAAAGGCCATGGGCATTGAAGCGGCTGAACGCTTTAAGTTTGAGCGGGAAGCAACAGGCTGATGGAATTTGCTGTGTTCGTAGATTCATAGGGTGGGCAGTGCTGTTCTGCCCTAAGGATTTGGGTTAGTTGGGCAAACCATTTTAAGTGACCAAATATTATTAGAGACCGTTTTTGTTTTAGGTTTGATATTGGAACAATTATGAGGAATTAGGATGATAACTAACGAACAGATCCAAGCAATAGCAAAAATCATCAACGAAGCAGGTGTGAGTGACGAAACCGTATCCCTGCTTAGGCAAAGCCACTCCCCCATGCACTTTACCTATTGTATGGATGACGACCTGCCCAACCACACCCCAGTACTCGAGCAGGAAGCCTTTAACCTTTATCTGATCGATGGGCGCGAGCATTGCATGTGCCTAACTTCCGACTTGGCAAACGCAACCGGCGTTGTCGTTGCCGAAATTATTCCTGAATAAACGGAATTGCCTATGTCCGTTCAAGACAATCTTCAAGATAACACCGTCACCCTGCCCATTGCCGATTGCAGCCTGTGTCCTTTTCGCGGCAAAACCTTGCTGATGGGACGCTGTATGCCCGGCGACACCTGTATCACCGCCACCAGCGGGCGGCAAATAGACCGTTTCTTACGCATTAACCCCGCCTATGCAGAACATTATCTGCACGACCCTTTCTGGGAACGGAGAGCTATTGCGGTACGTTACGCCCCGCAAAAAACCCTGCTGGCCTTGGTCAACGATGAAGATGAAGTGGTGCGCCGTGCGGTGGCCTACCGATTGCCGACTACCCAACTGAACACACTTATCAACGACCCTGACCGTGAAGTACGCATGACTGTGGCAGACCGCATTCCGGTCGAGCAATTGGAACAACTGGCAGACGATGCCGACTATATCGTGCGCCTCACCGTCGCGCGCCGCCTACCGCAAGGCCGCTTGTTCCGCCTGATAAGTGACCACGACATGGCGGTGCGTAAAGTCGTGGCCGAACGCTTACCGGAAGTTAGCTTGGCACTAATGGCACATGACGAAGCCCCTGAAGTGCGGCGGATTATTGCCGAACGGATTGACCCCGATGAAGCCGTTGCTCTATTGCACGACCCTGACTGGGTAGTGCGTTACACAGCCGTGCAACGTGTGCCAACAGACGCGTTACGCGGCTTTCCCGATGATCCAGAACCGGATGTGCAGGCAGCAATTGCGGCACGTCTCGCTAGTCCACCTCAGACACCGGACACACTCTAATGGCAAGCTCATTTACGCAATCCTGCGCCAATACCACTGCCTTGGACGGTCAACAATTGGCCAAACTGTGCAAATCCACCGTGCCAGCAGCTGGCAACGAAGCGTTGTTAGCAAAAATTCAAGCCCTGATACCTGATCATACCGTGCGTTTGGCACGCACTGGCAGCGAATGGTATCGGCTGGGCGGGATTGTTGATGTGCATGGCAACCGTATCGCCAATGATTTGGTGGAATGGGCCGAACGCACTTATATTGGCTGTGGTAAAGACTTACAAGCGCTCATCGACCACACCCAAGGGCAACAACTCATTGCCACACGGCAAACCGGCAACACTTTGCATTTTGTCATTCAAACCGGTTGCAAAGCAGAAGACTTCATTCAATTGGACATCGACAAAATCCGCGAAGTGTCTGACCGCCTGCTGGTCAACCCTAAGCAGCCACCTGAAGACTTGGAAGAGTTCATCGACCCGCTTGACCCCGAATGTATCGACCCTTTCAATATAGGCACGGCACGCTATGCTTATCGACGCAAAACTGATGTGGCAGTGTTTATGGCCGAACTCAATTCACATCATCCCGACCGTCATCCAGTGCAACGTTTTATGGATGATTGGAACCGTAGCAGTGCGGGACAAAAAAAAGCCCTGTCGGAAGATTGGATTGTACGCCCGTTCCGCCACACCGGACGTTTTGGCGAACAGCAAATCAACGTAGAGCTGATCAATACACAAACCAAGAACATAGCGCAATTGGATGACTTGCAGGGCAAAAAAGGCTTACCCCTGCACAATTTGCTGACCCGTTTTGACCGTCAAGCAGGTTATCCGATGGCATGGTTTTTTTACCTGCTTAAAGGTATAGGCGTAACAACCCATTGCGGCGTTGCCGTTTATAAGGATTTAAGCGGGGAGTTTTCGTACTTACCGGAACGGGATGCCGCTGTATTGAACGATTGGATTGCCTCGCCGTATAGCCTATAAGCAAATAGTACTTTCCCTGAAAACGAAGTCGAAAGGGATTACAACCCAAGGGCAAACAATAGGGCTTCGACTACGCTCAGCAACCATGCCCCGTAACTTCATCCATCAACATTTATTTTCACCAACCGCTTTGCCAACAAAACCCGCAAAGCAATAACCAAAGGAGCAACATCATGGCTATCGCCCAAATTAAAGCCTTTTCTGAACAGGCCAAAACAGACCCTGAACTGAAAGAAAAACTGCTGGCTGTACAGAAAATCAGAGAACTGATAACGCTAGGCAAAGAATACGGTTTCGAACTGGATGAAGTGGAACTATACCCACCCAACGAACCGCAATTTGTTGAAGAGCAATTGTCTGAACGTATGGCTAAGGCATTATTGCGGGTGTAATGCTCTGTTATCGGGGCGGATGCTTAATTGATCCGCTCCATGTCATGCTTTACTGATAATGTAGCGTTCAACTACGGCGGCGGCTAACCGACAGGCAAAAAAAAGCCCCGTGCACAGTGGAGTGCATGGGGCTTTGTTTATAAGCGCTTGGCGATTCCCTACTTTCGCATGGCAAAGTGCCACACTATCATCGGCGCTAAGCGGTTTCA
>CAIYOW010000039.1 GCA_903927955.1 uncultured Methylococcaceae bacterium
AAGTCTGGTGGGTGCTGAGGGGTTCGAACCCCCGACCCTCGCCTTGTAAGGGCGATGCTCTCCCAGCTGAGCTAAGCACCCGACTTATGCGAACTATTATACAGCGTCTTTTAAATTTTTACCAGCTTTAAATGCAGGAATTTTTGCTGCTTTGATAATTATTTCTGCGCCGGTCTGTGGATTACGGCCTTTACGCTCGGCCCGTTCCTTGACCGAGAAGGTGCCAAAACCCACTAATGTGACGCTGTCACCGTTACTTAATGCTGCCGTCACGGCATTTAGGAATCCTTCCAATGCCTTGCCCGCATCTGGGTTAGACAATTCTGCCGACTCTGCGATAGCGTCGATAAGTTCCGATTTATTCATTATTCCCCCTTAGGAAATCATTCTTTTGTATGAGATGGAAATTGTGCAATACTCCGCGATTTTGTTCTTATGTACAGCAGAATCACAAGAAACTTGAAGTATTTATATCAATCACCACAATACGGTGTCAAGCATTAAAGCTTAGCCGCACATACAAAACTTTAATTCTGATGGTGCTTGCCATGCCACCAAGCGGCTGCTCCGCTTGATGTCAACACGGATAACTCCGATTAATGGGCCGTCAAACCGTGAGCAATGGCTTTGGCTGGCTCCGTTTCGGTCACCACAGCATCCACTAAGACTTTTTTATCAATAGGCGATGGCAAATATTGCAGCGCCACTTGCAACACCTCATCAATCCAGCGCACCGGAATAATTTCCAGGTTAGACTTGATGTTTTCAGGTATATCAGCCAAATCCTTCTCGTTTTCCAACGGGATCAACACCGTAGTGATGCCGCCACGATGGGCCGCCAACAATTTTTCTTTCAAACCGCCAATAGGCAACACTTCGCCGCGAAGGGTTATTTCGCCGGTCATAGCCACGCAAGCCCGCACCGGGATTTTAGTGAGTGCCGAAATAATAGCCGTACACATGCCAATACCGGCACTGGGGCCGTCTTTAGGTGTCGCCCCTTCTGGCACATGGATATGAATGTCGAAGTTTTGGAACACGTCATTGTTAATGCCCAAAATGTCAGAACGGCTCCTGACCACGGTCATAGCCGCTTCAATGGATTCTTTCATGACATCCCCTAGCTTGCCCGTTGCGGAATGTTTGCCTTTGCCGGGGATAACCGCTGTCTCAATCGTCAATAATTCACCGCCCACTTCAGTCCACGCCAATCCGGTCACACAACCAACTTGATCTTGTTCTTCGGCAAGCCCGTAGTTGTACCGCCTGACCCCCAGGTAGTCGGCAAGATTGTTTTCGGTGATTTGCACTTGGCTGGTGCTAGGCTGTAGCAGTAAGTTTTTAACGACTTTCCGACAAATCTTGGAAATATCCCTTTCCAAACTACGCACACCCGCCTCGCGTGAATAATAACGGATCATGTCACGCACGGCCAACTCGGTAATGGCAATTTCTTGTCCATCCAGCCCATTGTTTTTGATCTGTTTAGGAATCAAGTAACGTAAGGCAATATTGATTTTTTCGTCTTCGGTGTAGCCCGCCAAGCGGATCACTTCCATTCTATCCAGCAGTGCCGGGGGAATATTCATGGTGTTGGCTGTTGCCACGAACATCACATCAGACAAATCAAAATCGACTTCCAAGTAATGGTCGGCAAAGGTATGGTTTTGTTCGGGATCCAGCACCTCCAACAAGGCCGATGCCGGATCCCCCCGGAAATCCTGCGCCATTTTATCAATTTCATCCAACAGGAACATGGGGTTACGAGTTTTCACCTTGGTCAAGTTCTGTAAGATTTTGCCCGGCATGGAGCCGATATAAGTACGCCGATGCCCCCGTATTTCCGCTTCGTCACGCACACCCCCCAAAGCCATACGCACATATTTGCGGTTAGTGGCACGGGCGATAGATTCACCTAAAGAGGTTTTGCCCACACCCAGCGGTCCCACCAAACATAAGATTGGGCCTTTTAGTTGTTTGACGCGCTGATGCACGGCAAGATATTCAAGGATACGTTCCTTAACTTTTTCCAAGCCATAATGCTCCGCTTCCAGCACTTGTTCGGCGATTTTAAGATCGTGCCTGACCTTGCTCTTTTTCTTCCAAGGTACATTGACCATCCAATCAATATAGTTACGCACCACGGTGGCTTCGGCGGACATGGGCGACATCAGCTTAAGCTTGTTCAATTCTGCATCCGCCTTAGCCTTGGCATCTTTGGACATGCCCGCTTCGGCAATCTTCTTTTCCAGATCATCAATTTCGTTGGAAGCCTCATCCATATCGCCCAATTCTTTTTGAATAGCCTTCATTTGCTCATTCAAATAGTATTCGCGCTGATTTTTTTCCATTTGCTGCTTGACGCGGACACGGATTTTTTTCTCCATTTCCATTAAGTCCACCTCGCCCTCCATCAAGGTCATTAAATGTTCCAAGCGTTGTTGAATGTCAACAGCTTCCAAAATGATCTGCTTGTCATGCACCTTCAGGCTCATGTGCGCCGCCATAGTGTCAGCCAAGCGGCTGGGGTCATCAATGCCATTCAGGGACACCAGCACTTCCGGCGGTATCTTGTTGTTCAGTTTTACATATTGCTCAAACGAGCTGATCACGGTGCGCTGCAGCACATCCTGCTCTTGGTCAGTTAAGTCGATCACTTCGGCCAGCGGGGTCAGCAGTGCTGAATAGAAACTGCCCGTTTCTTTGTAAACCAGCACCTTATTACGCTCGCAGCCTTCCACCAACACTTTAACCGTGCCATCAGGCAATTTCAGCAATTGCAAAATATTTGCTAACGTGCCAATTTCGTAGAGGTCTTCAAATTCCGGTTCATCCACCTCCGCTTCCCGTTGCGCGACCAACAACACTTGTTTGTTATCGCGCATTGCCGAATCAAGTGCATCAATAGATTTTTCCCTGCCGACAAATAAAGGGATGACCATGTGCGGATAAACCACCACATCCCTTAACGGCAACACCGGAATCAACTCTTCTGTATTTTCTAGGCTCGTCATGCTGTTTGCATCCATATTGGTAATCATCGTCTAATGGAAAGATTATGGGGATACCAATGCAAATAGCAAGACAAACCGTGCAAATAAATTGGGGGAATCGCTAAAACAGCCACAAAAAGTGATAACCGTGTCTTTTAGGTGTTTGCCATAGCGGGTTTGACATATAATCAGCGTTTTGTTTATTTGTTCCCCCATTTTAGGTGCCATCATGAAAAAACTTACCCTTGCGACCTGCCTACTGGCCTTGTCCGCCGCCACCGCCTTTGCCCACGGCCCCGTGCGCCAGAAAGCCGAGCTGGAAGTCACCATCAACGCCCCCGCTGAAAAAGTGTGGGCCATCATCAAGGATTACGGCGACATGTCCTGGCTGCCCGCCGTCAAAAGCACATCCGTTGAAGGCGGCAACAAAAAAGGCGCGGTGCGGGTACTGACCCTGAAAGACGGCGGCACCATCACCGAAG
>CAIYOW010000040.1 GCA_903927955.1 uncultured Methylococcaceae bacterium
ACGCTCCACAAAGAATTAAGCTGCCGCGCTGGGGACTCTGGTTATAAATTGGCTCTATCTTAATTTTTGTTGTTTTTGGTCTTGACAAAGGGGAGTACTTTAGCCACATCCCCGCTTAAACAAAAAAATCCATAAATTCCTAACATGCTGGCGCAAACTCAGCGAGGAATACTGCCGGAATGCCTGTAATGCCTGCCAGTTTCTGGCAACCCGTTGATAAATATTGCCGCTGCCGAACATAAAATCGACAAATCCACACATGGCCTGATAGCGGTTGTCCGAATAAGGAAACCAGTTAGGCTCGTCATCCAAACGGCTGCGGCTGGTCAGTCCGGCAACTGTATAAGTGAACTGGCGCAAGCCTTCCGCACCGTGATAACGGCCAAATCCGCTGTTTTTAGTGCCGCCAAACGGCAATCCGGCATGGCCGATATTTTTTAACACATCATTGACCGCCCAATTGCCCACCTGCAATTGCTTTGCAACCCGCTGCGCCTTGCCAATGTCGGCGCTCCAGACGCTGGCATTCAGGCCAAACGCGCTATCGTTTGCCAGCGTAATGGCCTGTTGCTCAGTATCAAAAGCCATCACCGGCAATAACGGGCCAAAAGTTTCTTCTTGCATCACCCGCATATCATGGCTGACATCCCACAGCACCACCGGGTATAAATAACGCCCCTCCAGCCGCAACGGCCCGGAGGCTTTTGCGCCTTTAGCGAGGGCATCTTGATAATGGGCTTCAATAACGGCAAATTGCTTTAAGGTGGTCAAACAGCCCATATCGCCCACTGCCTCATGCCCTACGGTGAGACTATTGGCGGCATCCGCCAGTTGCTTGACAAAGATAGGGTAGCAAGACGCTTCTACATAACAACGCTCAATCGCCACGCAAACTTGCCCGCTATTGCTGAACGCCCCATATAAAGCCGCTTTTACTGCCCGCTTCAGCTTGGCATCGGCAAAAACCAACATGGCATCTTTACCGCCCAATTCCAGAATGACCGGAATGGGGTGTTGTGCCGCCCGCGCCATCACCGCTTTGCCTGCCGCCACGCTGCCGGTAAAAAAAACCAAATCAGGGCGTGCATCAATCAACTGGGCGCCAGTTTCCGCCTCGCCAATCACTTGTTGCACCAAACCATCCGGCAAATCCAAAGCCGCTAACAGCCGTAAAATCAGATCGCCTATTGGCAAACTGAGTTCAGACAGTTTAAACACCACGCCATTGCCGCAAAACAGAGCCGTCAGTAGTGGGTTAAGGGTTAGTTGAAAAGGAAAGTTCCACGGCGCAATAATCGCCACTACGCCATAAGGCCGCCGTTCATAACCCGCTTCGGCATTAAGGAAGGCCAACGGTGCAGTGTACACAGGACAAGGGGCGAGTATACGGGCGGCATTTTTTTGGTAATAACGCAATAACGCCAATGCCGGATAGATTTCACCCAATAGCACTTCGGTTTTAACCTTGCCAGTCACCATCACCAGCGTATCGGTGATGCTGTCCAGTTCCGACAAAATAATGGTTTCCAACTTTGCCAAACGTTTGCCACGTTGAGCGGTACCAAGTTGCCCCCAAAGCTTTGCCGCTTGTTGCGCGGCGCTTATAGTTTGGGCTATGTCGTCTGGATGGGTGATCGGGTAATTGGTTATCAGTTGCCCCGTTAGGGCAGAAAAGGCGGGTAATGTTGGGTGCATATTTTGCTATGTTGGTGCGGGGTGGGCTTTCCGCATTATAGCAATTTGATTAGGTGCTGTATGAAATGTAGTGCAATGCAGGACAACCGTGCCACGAAGCTGCGGATTCCGCTTTGCCTCATCCCGCTACTTTGCTGCAATCACAAGGCTTGCCTCAATTCCCATTCAATAAGACCCTGCATATTAAAGTGAGTGTGGCGGCTTGAGTAGTCTGGTTTTCCACTTTCTGTGTATAAGGCTTTTGAACACCTATTTAATCCATTAAGCCAACAAATTGACCAACACCTGCTGATAAATTTCAGACAAAGTTTCCAGCTCTTCCAAGCCAATATGCTCATTGACCTTATGGATGCTGGCATTGAGCGGGCCCAGTTCCAGCACTTGTGCGCCGGTGGGGGCAATAAAGCGTCCGTCTGAGGTGCCGCCGCCGGTGTCATCTAACGTGTCGTAGCCGGTGACGGTCTTAATGGCAGCATGGGTGGCATCAATCAACGCGCCCTTTTCAGTTAAAAATGGGTTGCCGGACAAGCGCCATTGGATGTCGTAAGCAAAGCCGTAGCCATCAAAAATGGCATGAGTGCGTTGTTTGATGGTTTGTTCATCCAGCTCAGTGCAAAAACGCAAGTTAAACAACATTTCCAGACTGCCCGGGATAATGTTTTCTGCCCCCGTACCGCTGGTTATATTGGACACTTGCAGGCTGGTGGGCGGAAAAAATCGGTTGCCTTGGTCCCAGACTTCTTCGGTCAGGGCTTTTAAGGCGGGAGCAAAGGCATGAATGGGGTTGTCCGCCAGTTCTGGATAGGCCACATGGCCTTGGATGCCTTGCACAGTCAGCTTGGCGCATAAAGAGCCGCGCCGCCCGACGCGGATAACGTCGCCTATTTTTTTGTCGCTGGACGGTTCGCCCACCAAACACCAGTCGATTTTTTCTTGCCGCCGCTCCAGCACTTCCACTACCTTAACAACACCGTTAGTGGCTATGCCTTCTTCATCACTGGTCAACAATACAGCAATCGAACCCTGATGGTTGGGATGTTGGGTCAGAAAGCGTTCCAGTGCGGTGATGAACGCTGCAATCCCGCCTTTCATATCGGCGGCGCCGCGTCCGTACACTTGGTCATCACGCAAGGTAGGTTCAAAAGGGGGTGACAGCCAAGCGTCCAAGGGGCCGGTGGGCACAACATCAGTATGGCCTAAAAAAACCAACAGCGGTTTGGCAGTGCCACGCCTGAGCCAGAGGTTTTGGGTGTCGGCAAAATCCAGGCGTTGTTCCTGAAAACCTAGCGGGGTCAGACGGGCGGCAATGGCATCTTGACAACCTGCATCTTCGGGGGTGATGGACGGGCGGCGGATTAGGTCTTTAAGCAGTTCCAGCGTGTCGGTCATGGCAATAGGGTTTGGTAAAGATCAGCTTTAAAGCCTATTAAAATGTGCGTGCCGGTGTCTAACACAGGACGTTTGATCAGCGTAGGGGTGTCCAGCATCAATGTCAAAGCGGTTTCGGCAGTCAATGGGACACTAATATTGGGCGACAGTTGCCGCCAGCTGGTGCTGCTGCGGTTAAGCAGTTTTTCCCAGCCGACGGCATCGGCGAATTTATGCAGTTGTGCGGCACTGAGACCATCCGCCCTAAAATCGTGGAAGCGATAGCTCAGGCTATGGTTATCCAACCAGTGGCGGGCTTTTTTGACGGAGTCACAGTTTTTTATGCCGTACAACGTGAGCATGTTTTTACAACTGGCTACTTAACAGCTCTTCCACGGTGGGCAGTTCACTATCAATTTTGCGGCGTTCTTTATACAGATCAATAAATTCCATAAAGGCTTGTTCCAGATCAGCCAGTACTTCTTCTTCGTCGTCGCGTTCATCGCTAGGCACTTCGGAGTTGTACAGATAATCTTTCTGCAAGGCAATTTCGCTGTCAATGGCCAAAATGGCGTAAATAACAGCAGTGTTGGAAATGGGTTGGCTCATAGCGGTGTCCGGTTTAATAGGATAATAGACAAAGGACGGTGTTAAACCGCCCTTGGTTCTTGGAGCAAGGTTAATCTCTTAACAATTCATTAATGCCCGTTTTGCTACGGGTTTTTTCGTCAACTTGTTTGATGATGACCGCACAATACAAACTGTATTTGCCATCACTGGACGGCAAATTGCCGGACACCACCACCGAACCGGCGGGGATGCGCCCGTAGCTGATTTCGCCAGTCAACCGGTTGAAAATTTTGGTGCTTTGGCCAATATAAACGCCCATAGAAATAACGCAGCCATCTTCGACAATAACCCCTTCGACAATTTCCGAGCGTGCGCCAATGAAGCAGTTGTCGCCAATAATGGTAGGGTTAGCTTGTAACGGTTCCAACACACCGCCAATACCCACACCACCGGACAAATGCACGTTTTTGCCGATTTGTGCGCAAGAGCCGACCGTTACCCAAGTGTCCACCATAGTGCCGCTATCGACATAAGCGCCAATATTGACATAAGACGGCATTAAGATCGCGCCCGGGGCAATGTATGCGCCACGACGGGCAACAGCATTGGGCACTACCCGCACACCAGCGGCGGCAAAATCGGCTTCGCTGTAGCCGGAAAATTTACATTCTACCTTATCGTAATAACGGGTGTTGCCGCCATCCATCAGGCGGTTGTCATTAATGCGGAAGGACAATAACACGGCTTTTTTTAACCATTGGTGGGTCACCCAATCGCCGTCGATTTTTTCAGCCACGCGCAATTTGCCGGTGTCCAACAAGGCCAAGGTTTCGGTGACGGCAGAACGGACTTGTTCAGATGCGTTGGTGGGGGTGATTTCGGCACGTTGTTCAAAAGCCGTGTTGATAATGTTCTCTAACTGGTTCATGGTGCTATTTTTATTGTGTTAAGGAAATTTTTAATACGGTGCGCCGCCTTGATGCATTCATCCAATGGCGCCACCAAGGCAATGCGGACATGGTTCCTGCCGGGGTTGCTCCCGGCAAACTCACGCGACAAATAACTGCCCGGCAAAACGGTCACATTTTCTTGGGCATACAATTGTTGGGCAAAATCGGTATCGGCAATGGGTGTTTTTAGCCAAATGTAAAAACCCGCTGCGGGCTTGACAATCGGACATACCTCCTCAAGGATGCTGATAAAAGCAACAAATTTTTCCCGATAGCAGCGGCGGTTTTCAATAACGTGCGCTTCATCCAGCCACGCACGGACACTGGCCTGTTGGCTGGGCAGGGGCATAGCGCAACCGTGGTAAGTACGGTATTGCAAATAGCCACCCAACAAGGCGGCATCTCCCGCGACAAAACCGGAGCGTAGCCCTGGCGCATTGGAACGCTTGGACAGGCTATGAAACACCACGCAGCGTTTGAAGGCGCTATTGCCCATGCGGTAAGCAGTTTGCAGCAAGCCTACGGGCGGCTTGGCTTCGTCATCATACAGCTCACTGTAACATTCATCGGCAGCAATCACAAAATCGTACTGTTCCGCCAGCCGCAGCAATTCGGCTTGGCTGACCTCATCCATCACCGCGCCGCTAGGGTTGCCGGGCGAGCAAATATACAACAATTGGCAGCGTTGCCATACGGCTGGCGGCACATTGGCAAAATCCGGCAAGTAGCCGTTGTGTTCCGTGGCGTTGACAAAATACGGTTGCGCACCCGCCAATAAAGCGGCCCCCTCGTATATTTGATAAAACGGGTTGGGCATCACCACTAGCGGGTCGCCAGTCGGGTCAATCAGGTATTGGGCGAAGGAAAACAACGCCTCGCGCGTGCCATTGACCGGCAACACTTGGCTTTCGGCATTCAGTACCCCCGCCGGTAGGGCAAAGCGCCGCGCCAACCAGTCGGCAATGGTCAGGCGCAGTTCCGGCAATCCTTTGGTGGTGGGGTAGTTGGACAGCCCTTGCAAATGGTTTATCAGTGCCTCACCGATAAAATGCGGGGTGGGGTGTGCCGGCTCCCCGATTGATAAAGTAATGGGCGATTTGTCAATCGGCGGGGTGCTGCCCGTTTTTAACTGAGCTAGCTTTTCAAACGGATAGGGCTGTAAGTTTTTTAAATGCGGTGTCATGGTTGGCTACAAGGTACTTTTTGACAGTGCTGGCAAATGGCATAGAGATGGCAAGGCAAGCGCTCATTTTCTCAACATAAAGCACGACATGGGAAGGATACAAAACAAACGCCATTTTAACGTAAGTTGGCTTAGGATGTTTAAAATGATACTGAAAAACCACTGCTTGGATTTATGCCATTTTTTATCTGGCATCGTTTCAAAGCGGTCACGGTTAAGCAAAGCTTCCGCTTCTAGGGCATTGGCGTGCCAATGGTCGAGCATTTTTGCCTCAAAGCATTGCGCGATTTTTAGATCATCCGGATTGACATCAACATTGCAGACAATTTTGACATCGGGTATGGCATCCAGCCATTCGTGAGCCACCTCGAACAGCGAGCTGGTGAAATAACCGGCAATGCGGCGGTAACCTTTGCCACTTGCAGTTGTTCAGCCAAAAAGCTTTGATCCATGCGATGGGTGCTGGATGAGAAGCTGCGTAGCGTCATGATGTGATTAAGAATAGCGGAGTAGCCTTGATGTAGCGTAGCGCAATCCGGGACTTCGTGGCACGGTTGCCCCGTATTCCGCTACGCTGCATACGGGCTACATTTCTATCATGATAACGTGGCTGCCAATGGGTAACTGCTATATTTTTCCAATACCCCGAAGGCTTCGGCAACGGGTTTATAGGTAATACGCCCTTGATAAGTGTTCAGCGCTTTGGCAAGACCGCTATCTTCGCTTAAGGCGTTTAAACCTTGGCCAGCCAGTTTCAGCACATACGGCAGGGTGGCATGGGTTAAAGCCATAGTTGCCGTGCGCGGGTATGCGCCCGGCATGTTGCTGACACAGTAATGTATCACCCCCGATTGCACATAAACGGGGTCGTCATGAGTGGTTGCCTGCGCGGTCTCAATACAACCGCCCTGATCGATGCTGACATCGACCAATACTGATCCGGGCTGCATGGTTTGCACCATGGCTTCGCTGACCAGATGTTGGGCGCGGGCGCCGGGCATTAATATGGCCCCGACCAGCAAATCGGTGTCTTGCAAGTGTTCGGTGATGGCCGATGGCGTGGATATAAAATAGTCGATTTCCGCTGATATGTCCCGTCTCAGCAACTCACCTTTCTCTGCAAACAGCCCCGCTACAGCAACATTCGCGCCCAAGCCAATGGCGGTTCGGGCGGCATGAGAACCGACTACGCCATCACCCAAAATCAATACCTTGCCATAGCGTTTGCCGAGCACGGAACCCAGCATCACGCCTTTTCCGCCATTTTGCGCAGCCAAATAGTAGCAGCCCATTTGTACTGCCATATTGCCAGCAACGGCACTCATCGGCGCCAATAGCGGCAGCCTGCCATGGGCATCTTCCAGTGTTTCGTAAGCGATGGCACTGGTCTTACCGACCAATAACGCTTCGGTCAGTCCCCAAGGCACACCCGCCAGATGGAAGTAGGTGAACACCATCTGCTGTTGCAGGTAATGATATTCAACTGCTATGGGTTCTTTAACTTTGACCACCAATTCTTGGTCCCACGCCTCTGCGGTGGATACGATGCAAGCCCCCGCTTGCTGGTAAGCGTCATCAGCAAATCCTGAGCCCAGTCCGGCACCTTGTTCGACATAAACCTGATGACCGTTCGCCGTTAATGCTTCGACTCCTGCTGGCGTTAATCCCACCCGGTTTTCTCTGGTTTTTATTTCTTTTATCAGACCTATTTTCATGGTAATCACCTCGTCATGGTTAATTTATGCATCTGATTGTAGTACCCTTCGACTATGCTCAGGGCACATAGAGTTTCGCGTGGCTTCGCACTGCCAAGGTGCTTTGGCTTGGCAGCCGTCATCAAGCCAAGCTCTGGTTACGCAGCCGTGCCGACAACAGCACAGCCACCGCTTACACTTTATCCGATGGGCTTTTGGCGGTGTCAAGTACCGGTTGACCGGCTATCTGGTCAGGCTGGCTAAAAGCGTACCGGCGTTGCCTAGGTTAGAGGCGGCATGCGCCGATAGCGTGCTGTGTGATGGGGGCAAACTTTTCTACGATGTGCTTGGATGTGCTTACCGTTCATTATTTGGGAGGCGGCGGAGGCGGTGTGCCGGGTGGCGGCGGTGGTATGGTTTGGGGGGTGCTAGTATCGGTGTTGCCCGCCGGATTATTGGTGGGGTTTAAAAAATTGCCCGGTACAGGCACTTGGTGGCCTTTGGCGTACATACACTGGATATAAGCCGTATCGTAGCGTTGTTGTAAATCATACATTGAGCTACTGGCTGCACCAGCCCCGATGATGCTGCCTGCCGCCAGGCCGCCGCCCGCACCAATAGCCGCCCCGTTGCCGCCGCCAATGGCAGCCCCTGCCGCAGCACCTAGGGCGGTGCCGACCAGAGCACTGGTCACGCCACTGCTAATGGCCGCATCATTGGGCGTTGCGCCACCGACCTGAAAAGAGGAAAATTGTTGGCATACCACATCGTCATTGCGGAACTGGTCGAAACGGCTATGGCTGCCCGGCAACACCAACACGCTTGGACCGCTGGGCATACTGACACAGGCGCCTAATAACAACGGCGCTGACAGTGACGAAACTAATAAAAGCCTAGAAAAAATAACCATAATAGCTTCCTTATTGGGCGGGTGGTGTTGGCGCCACTTGTTGCCAACCACCAGGACATTGTTTGACATACGGATAATAGCCATCTGGATTATGGCAGTAGTACCAATAACCCGCCGCCAAATTTTGGCTAGGTTGCTGTTGGGGCTGAGGTGCTTGTTGGATATAAACCGGTGGTGCGGCTGGTGTGGTGACAATGGTGGGGGGATAATAATTATTGTAGTAAGGGGAAGAATAATAAGGGTTATAAAAGGGTGATCCAAAATAAATGCCGCCGCCATGCCAACCGCCACCGTGATGCCCTCCGTGCCAACCGCCTCCCCCAAAGCCACCGCCACCGTGCCAGCCACCACCGCCAAAGCCGCCACCGAAACCGCCGTGTCCACCACCATGCCCTTCCGCGCTATTAATAGTGCTATATAAACTACACACGACCAGTAATAGGGCAGATAATTTCATTTGCTTGTTCATGAGTTAGCCTTTTGCAAATTGGTGCCATTATTGGGTTTGAACGGGAGACCATTAGCGGCCAGACAAGCCCATAGCTTGCCTGGTAAACTGCGTTTTGACCAAAGGCAGCCGGTCTAACACGGATAAGCCAATATTTCTTGCCGCTGCCAATGCCAGCCAGTCATTAGAAAATATTTTCACCAAACTATCGGTCAAATTAATCACATGGTTGTGGTCTTTTTGCCTAGCCTGCACATAACGGTTTATCATTGCAATGCCGCCAATGTCGTTCCCTTGCTGATGTTCCTCGCGTATAACGTCGGCGAGTTGGACTACATCGCGCATGCCCAAGTTAAAGCCTTGTCCTGCCACCGGATGCAGTTGATGGACAGCGTTGCCGACAATCACCGCCCGTCCGCACATCATACGCTCAGCACGGATCAGGGATAAAGGAAAAGCGCGTCGTGGCGCGGCTAAACACAACTCACCCAACCAATAGCCAAAACTAGCTTGTAACGCACTGATAAAATCAGCTTCCGGGCAAGCTAACAAGTCTTCGGCTTCATCATGGCTGCGTGTCCATACCACCGAACTATGATAGGGCGAAATTGGCAACAACGCTAACGGGCCGGAACGGGTAAAACGTTCGTAAGCGGTGTTCCGGTTGGGCAGCGCGGATTTTACGGTGGTCACCAATGCAGTTTGCCCGTAGTCCGTGGTGTGCTGGGTTATGTCCAACAGCTTACGCACCGAAGACTGACCGCCATCCGCCCCCACTAAAAGCCGTGCCGTCAGATTGATCGGCCGGTTATCGAACTTCAAGCTCATACTGACGTTGTCATGACCGGACACTAAACCGGTCAAGCGGGCAGGACAGAACAGTTTGGTTTCGGTAGCCGCCACTAATGTGGTCAGATGGGATTCGATATCACGGGCAGCAATCACATAACCTAAGGCCGTCACCTGTGATTTTTCTGCGGACAAACGGGTTTTGCCAAAATGGCCTTGATCGGACACATGAATGTGTTTGATGGCTTCGGCCTTAGCGGCAATCCCCGACCACGCCCCCATGTGGTCCAATACTTGGACAGTACCGGCGGCTAATGCCAAGGCGCGGTCGCCAGCAGCTGAAGCGTGCAATTGCTCTGGCGTTTGCGCCTCAATCAGGGCGATTTTTAAACCGTTGCCTTGCAGTGCCAAGGCCAAACAATTGCCTGCCAGACCACCGCCGACAATCACCAAATCATAATCCACCGGCATTAGCTAGCCTCCATTAACGCCTCAATTGCATCAACCGATTTGGCTGCGGCAGCGGTCAGCACCTCACAGCCGTCAGCCGTGACCAATACATCATCTTCAATACGGATGCCAATGCCGCACCATTGCCCGTCAACCTTTTTGCAATCGCTGGGGATATACAAGCCCGGTTCCACGGTCAGCACCATGCCGGGTTCGAAAACCCGCCATTGTTGGGCTATTTTATAATCACCGACATCGTGGACATCCATGCCCAACCAATGGCCGGTACGGTGCATGTAAAAAGCTTTATATTTTTCGTCTTTAATCAGTTTTTTGACGCGGCCTTTTAATAAGCCTAAATTAACCAAGCCTTGTGTTAACACGGCTACAGCAGTTTCGTGCGGCTCTATCCACGTTGCCCCGGGCTTGATCTGGGCGATGGCGGCGAGCTGCGCATCCAACACCAGCTGGTAAAGTAGCCGTTGTGGTTCGGAAAAACGCCCTGATACGGGAAAAGTACGGGTAATGTCAGCGGCATAATGGTTGCATTCGCCACCCGCATCAATCAGTAGCAAGTCACCGTGTTTAAGTTTGCTGCCGTTGTCGGTGTAATGCAAGGTGCAGGCGTTTTCACCGCCTGCGACAATCGCCGGATAAGCCATTGCCCTCAGCCCCTCGCCATTAAAATGGTAGGTCAATTCGGCTTCAATCTGATATTCATATAAACCGGCCTTGCAAACTTGCATGGCTTTGTTGTGACCGGCCGCTGACACCTCGGCGGCACGGCGCAGCAATTTTATTTCTTCAGGGCTTTTAAACAAGCGCATTTCATGGACAATGCGTTCCAGTGCCGCCACTTCATTAGGTGCCACCACGCCGGTGCGGGATTTGCCACGGACAGTGCTTATCCATGCCTGTACCTTGCGGTCCAGCTCGGCATCACGCCCCATCGGATAAAACACTTTGCTTTTGTCTTCCAGCAAACTGGGCAAAATGGTATCCATTTCGGTGATTGGAAAAGCTTGATCGGCAGCATAATCGCGGGTTGCCCCTTGCAAACCCGCATGGGCGCCTTCCCAGAGTGCTTTGGTGGGGTCAAATTCACGGCAGAACAAGAGATATTCGCCTTGCTCGCGACCCGGAACAAACACCGCTAAAGCGTCGGGTTCGTTAAAACCGGTCAGATAGAAAAAGTCACTGTCTTGGCGGAACGGGTAATGCACATCGCGGTTACGGACACAATGATCAGCACTGGCAAGCAAAGCAATATTACCTACGCCAAGCTGTTGCAACAACCGTTTGCGGCGTTTTTTAAATTCAGATGATTTCATTAGCAGGCCTCCTGGCACTCAATGCACTGTCAATTCGGGCAATTTGCTGAACTCATGCTTAAGCAATATGACCGCTGCCCGTAAATATTCATTGACCTCAACAAAAGCGCTTTCATTCTCGTCCTGATTGGCGTCATTTTCGCTGTCAGTGTCCAAACGGGTGCATTCGGCGATGTCTTTTAATATTTCCCTGGCTTCCGGCGAACAGTCGGCAGATGCCACCGTCATCCCAAACCCCGCTAAGAAACCTTGGCACCAGTCTTTTAGGGCGGCAATTTGCCCGTTCAGGGAAGCTTCGGTTTCAGTGGGCAAAAAAAGGTCAAATTTAAAATCATCACTATCTAAAAGGCGGCGGGTTTCTTCAAAAAGATTGGCCAATAATACCTCGTCGTCGGTATTGTCCAGATCAGCCACCAGAAACACCTCCGATAACCAGAAGTTGCTGGTCGTGCGCTGATTGCCGCACAGCATCCCGGCTGCCATGCCGTGTGCTTCTGCGGCAGTCAATTCCGGTTGTATTTGTTGTACAATGGCATTGATGAACTGATAGGCCATAGTTCCCTGATAGACACTAAAATAAAAATGATGCTTATGCTAACATTGATTATATAGTTAGCCACTATTTGTTGATTTGAAAACAACCCTTTTATTGGGCGATCGCCATGAACAATACATCCATTGACAGCCTAACCACATTGACCGACTTGCAAACCAACGTTGATGTGCTTATTGAACGCTATCAAACCGTTAAGCATGAAAATCAAGCCTTAATGGCGCATCAGACTTTATTGCTGCAAGAAAAGGTGCTGCTCCTACAACAAACAACCCAGGCACGTACCCGTGTGGAAGCTATGATTAACCGTCTAAAAGCAATGGGACAGGCGCTATGAGCGAGAAACCACAATCTATCACATTAATGATTATGGGCAAGGAATACAAAATTATTTGCCCTCTTGAAGAACAGGACGAATTGGTCTATTCGGCACAACGGCTTGATCAGCAGATGTGCAAAATGCGTGATTCAGGAAAAGTGAATGGCCCTGAGCGGATTGCCGTGTTGGTGGCACTGAATATTGCCCATGAACTACAAACCCTGAAAAGCCAGAATGCAGCATTGCAGCACGGTTTGAACGACGCACTTAAAAAACTGAACAATACGGTCGAAAACATTTTGTAAAAACCTTAAATGCGTTACACTTTGAACTTGTATCTCCTGGAGCGTTTGACAGTGTGCTGGGTGTTTCCTGAACCTGTTTTTACCCCGGGGACAATTCTCCGCTATGGTGTGCATGCCCGTTTGCTCGGGAAGCCTGATTGGCAAGTTATGTTCCCACTTGAACCGTTGGTTCAAGGACGAAAGCACATATCGGTGCGGCTGGGAGATGCAACCCAAGTTTTATAGGGTCAAAAATATCGGTCGGCGGGGTGTACTGGATGGCACGCGAGTCGGGCGAAACCTGCCCCAACTACCCTCCAGTGGCAATGGTGTTTTGAAAAATAATGTTTTTTTGCCCCATAATGCGCACCACAAAATTATCTTTGGGCTTAATATTGGCATCTGCCGGGAATTCCAGGCAAAACCCGCACAGGCCGGTTGGATGGATGCCCTTGTCTTTAAGGTCGGGTCTTAGCTTGTTGGCCTTGGTATAAAAAGACTGGTCATCATTAACGATCACATTCAAGTAAATAGTTGCACCGGGGTTGTTTTCCAACATGACCCATCCTCTCAGCATTTTTGATGTGGCCACATCCAGTACCCCGCGCACGCCATTGGGGGAATGGCTGGCTGCACTTTCCCCATTAACGCCTGCAGGCGTCAACAACGCTTCTATTTTCTTCAAGCATTGCAATTTTGCTTGTTTATAAACGAAGATGTCAGACCAAATCAGCGGCATTAAGGCTTGCTGGATGTCTGGGCGCGAACCATCCAAGCCATACTTGGTTGTCGACTTGTTCAGGCGTTCACCCCGTAACGGCATATCCCAGCCCAAATCATTGGCCAGGACTGCCATACTTTCATTATAACGCTCGGTTATTGCTACAAAATCAAGTTGCTGCAAAGTGAGCAAGGCTTCTGTCCTTTTCTCGGTATTGACCAACTGGCTACCGGGTATGGCCAACAAATAACGCGTTTGGCTATTGTCAAACAACGCGCATTCCATTTCGTCCAGATTTGCGACAAAATGGCTCAGCTGTCCAATATCGGCAAAGTCAATTTGCGAGAGCTTATGGGAGATTGCTTGCACCCAAACGGGATGCCCATGCAAAAACTCTTCATTGCCAGGCTCCGCCAAATGCCTTACCCAAGCCAAATGGGAAATGACGTGATCGATAGGCTTGCGGAAAGTTGCAAATTTATAATAATCAGCGCTGGGGTAGTGTTGTAAAAACCGCACGAACGAAACGTGTCCAGAGAGGAATTTCTTGGGTATATAAAAAGATTTATTGTCTGCCCACCATTTTGCATCAGTTTCTATATGCACAGCACTTTCATCGCTGCCAAAATGCGAAGCGATGTATTTGTTCATGGAGGTGCCTGCGGTCTTGCCGACGTGCAGATAAAATATTTTTTTATACATTCAGTATTTGTTTGTCAATCACATTGTTGAGGCTATGCGTAAAGCTTGGGAGCTTGGGAGCTTGGGAGCTTGGGAGCTTGGGAGCTTGGGAGCTTGGGAGCTTGGTATTATCGTTTAGACTTAAATTATTGTCTATGGTTCAATAAATGTTGTTGTTTTTAAATGGGTACGCTTTGCCCCCCATTGTCGGGGTTACCGCTAAAATTTGAGCGGGCAATGTGCAGGTGATCAGACAACCATTGGTGTTGTTAACCTGCATTTCAAGTCAATAATACGAGCGACAATCAAGGCGACAACGTCATTACGGTCTTTTAGCCAGCTCGCTAGGCTAGGGCAATGGCACTTAATTAACTAACCTGTCAGTATATGATGAAGGCACAAGTTATCATTATAGTGGAATTGTAGTCCCCAATGCAATTTCCATCACCGGCCTAAGCAAATGCACCGTAATGACCGTTGCCAGTCAGTGCTGGCTAAATCCTTTGCTATCCGTTTAAACTATCCGGGCATTGACTCTAGCCGATAAAATTGTACTCTATCCGGTGCAATCAATGCTTGCAGGCTACAATTGGCCGTCCAAGCAAGCAACAGAAAGCTATTTCGCATAACCAACCGCATCAAACAGGTGACAACATGACCCATTTCGCTATTAATTTAGGGATTTTGACTATTGCTTTTTTTGTGTCCGGCATGATCAAACCGCGCTGGCCATTATTTTTTTTGAAAGCCCCCAGCCGTTTTAACATTGCAACGGTGACCACTATTATGATCATGATCACCATGACCTTATTTGGCGAAGGCCACCGCCGCAACCAAGAAGAACAAAAGCTTGAAAAAAAAGCGGCTGAACACGTCGTGCCTGCCCCCGTGCCCGTTCCGGCCCCAGACGCGGAAGCACCTAAGACACCGCAAAGCAAATGATGTCAATACGGCGAGTGCCTTGCTAGCCAAGGATGGCTTGCGTGGTAGGGGTGAGGTTGCCTGCCGGGGTGATTATTTTTGGATAATCGGTACGCCCCGTGCCAGTTTGGGCAAGTTGCCTTCCAAACCCATCGCGTTGCGCATCAACAAGTTTTTGGCGGGCAACACCCTTTCTGCCAAGCCCAAGCCCAAATTACGCAAGAATTTAATGGGCGGCACATCGTTGCTGAACAGCTGGTAAAAAACATCCATCACCGTCATCATTTTCAAATTTTCATGGCGGCGCATGGCTTCATATTTTTTTAGCACGGTTGTATCGGCAATCGACAAGCCCTTGTCAGCGGCGGCCATCAGCACTTCGCCCAATGCCGCCGCATCCAGCAGCCCGATGTTGACCCCCTGCCCCGCCAACGGGTTGATGGTGTGAGCGGCATCGCCGACCAAGACCACACCTGGTTTGACATAATGCTGTGCATGTTGGCGGCGCAGCGTAAAGCTGGTGACCGCTAAAACTTGCCGGATTTCCCCTAAGCAGTCCGGAAATGCTGCCACCAGTTCTGCTTGCAGTTGTTCGAAGGGCAAGGCTTGCAGCCGCCGCACGGCATCGGGCGAGTTATACCAAACTAGCGAGGCATAGTGGCCTGGTAGCGGCAAAAACGCTTGTGGGCCGCTGGGCACAAAACGTTGCCAAGTAATGTCTTGTTGCCCATAAGCGGTTTCCACATAAATCACTAACGCTTGTTGCTGGTAATCCCAACTGGTCACGCCCAAGCCAACGGTTTGCCTGACCCGTGATTGCCCGCCATCGGCAGCCACCAGCAATTTTGCCACCAGCTCCCTGCCATCAGCTAAGTACAGCTCGCTGTCTTGCCCGGGGTTATAATTTATTTTGTTGAGTTGGGCAGGGCAAATCAATTCAATATTGCCGAATGCCGCGCAGCGTTCCAGCAATGCCAATTGGATAAGGCGGTTTTCGACGATATAACCCAATTCTGGGTAGTTGATGTCATCACTACAAAATTCGGTGTCGCCCTCCGCCTCCCATACCCGCATCCGCCGGAACGGGCATAACCGGCGGTCAGTGATGCCTTGCCACGCCCCGACGCTGTGCAAAAAGGTCTTGGAGGCAATGCTTAAAGCCGATACCCTCAAGTCATGCGGTTGTCCGGCATCGTATGCTTCCGGCAGATTGCTTTCCAGCACCGCCACTTTTAAGGGGCCGCCCCCTAGGGCGCAAGCCAGCGCCGCCCCCACCATGCCGCCGCCCACAATTACCACATCAAAAAATTCTTTCATATTAATCCACTATAAAGTAATCTAAATTCAGGCGAATCGATTAAAATGCATACACAGCAACGGCTCATCCATGACAGAAGATGCCAATTTGTATACAATTAAGCACTTTAGCTAAATTTCCCCACAACAGATTCCTAGCGGCTTAATGCGCCAGTCCCTTGTTTGACTCTATCATGCCTTGGGACAAAAAAGAACATTAAACGCTGGATTGTACAGCCAAGACCTAGAGAACGGGCCTATCAATGATTACACATTCCCGATTGGAAAAAAAAACCATGCTTTATAATGCTGATTTATCACAAGATAGTTGTGGCGTTGGCTTTATCACCCATAAAAAAAGCCTACAAACCCATGATTTGCTGGTGCTGTCCCATCAAGCCTTATGCACTATCCCGCATCGAGGCGGGATGAGTGCCGAAGGCATTGGTGACGGTGCTGGGGTTAACGTTGATTTGTCATTGAAGTTTTTCCGTAAGGTCACCGGTGACAACAACTTGGAACTAGGCCAGTTTGGTGTTGCCAATTTCTTTTTTCCGGAAGACCACGAACATTACGACTCGGATGCCCAAGAATTGGTGATCCGCCATTTGCAACAGGCCGATTTGCCGGTTTTGTTATGGCGCGTGGTGCCGGTTGATAAAAGCGTCATTAATCAAGCAGCGGCTGATGCCCAGCTAATGATTAAGCAATGCGTGTTTGCCCGACCTAAAAGTTTGCAAGCCGCCAGCCATGATGATTTTGAAAAACACATTCAGGCCACCTTGCTGGCTATCGAGGCGGAAGGCTTTACCCGCAAAGAACTGAACGGTTTTTATCCGTTGTCGATGAGTTCGCGCACCCAAGTTTACAAAGGCCGCTTAAATTCTTTTGAAGTGATCCCTTATTTTATCGATTTATACGATAAAGATCACGAAATCAGCACGTTATTTTTCCATACCCGGTTCTCCACCAATACCGCACCGGCTACCATGATGGCCCAACCGTTCCGCTACATGGCACATAACGGCGAGCTGAACACCGACAAAAAAAACCGCCTCAGTGAAAACGCCATTGCCCGGCAGCATAACAAAACCATTGCTTTCCCATGCGGGCAATCGGACTCCGGCCGTCTTGACCAAACCCTGACCCGGCGCATTAATGAAGACGGCATGGACATTGTCACTGCGGTGCTGGCGATGATGCCGCCCGCGTGGGAAAACGACACCACGCTGTCGCCGCCAGTGCGCGCTATGCTGGAATATTTCAGCTTATCCGAAGAAAAGAATGACGGCCCGGCCGCGTTGATTTTCAATGACGGCATCCGTGTCGGGGCTCGCTTGGACCGCTTGGGCTTGCGCCCCTTGCGTTCGGTGGAAACCCATGATTATCTCGCGGTGATGTCGGAAGCCGGACAAATTGACTTTCCGCCTAAAGAGGTCATTAAACGTGGTCGTATTGAAGCGGGCGGCATGTTGTACTTCGACCATAATACCGGCGAAGCTTACGACAGCCACCAAGTGATGGAACGCTTAGCCCAAGAAGTGGACTACCAAACACTGCTTAAAGAGCGTTGCCTGCATTTGTACGAATTGCCTGAAGTGGCATTGGCAGAGGTTGATAACCAGCACCACCTGATCATTGACCAACGCCATACGGCTTACTCGCTCAACCAAGAAAGCTTTAAGTTCTTGTTGGACCCTATGCTGGCAACCGGCATGGAAAAAGTGTCGGCAATGGGTTATGGCATTGCCCCGAACGCCTTGTCAGCCGCTGAAGGTGGCATGTCGCGTTACTTTAGCCAACGTTTCGCGCAAGTGACTAACCCGCCACTGGATTCCATCCGCGAAAGTGATGGCATGACGTTGCGCGTGGCTTTGGGCGCCAAGCCTAATTTTTCAGTTCTACCCAGCAAACAGCTGGTGATTGACAGCCCCATTTTGCACCGTCACCAGCTGGAGCAAATCCGTCGGCAAACGGCGGTCAGCACCCTCACGCTGGCTATGCTGTACACACCTAATTTTGCCGATGACAAGGCCAATGAAGACGCCTTGGAACAAGCTTTGTTGGCGGTGTGTGAGCAGGTGGCGCAAGCCGCCAAAAACAATACCGCCATTATCATCCTGAGTGACATTAACATCAGTGGCAGCCAAGCTGCCATTCCGGCCTTGCTGATGATTTCGGCCGCCAACCAGCAACTGGTCAAACAAGGCTTACGCTTCAATTCATCGTTAATCGCCGAAACGGGACAAGCCGTCAGCCCCCATGATATTGCCACCCTGTTAGGGTTTGGCGCGTCGGCGGTTTGTGCCATCAGTGTCCATAACCGGGTACTAAGCCATTATCCCGTTGCCGAACACCAAAAAGTGTTGGATAAGTTTAAAAAAGGCACTGAAAAATCATTGATGAAAACCATGGGCAAGTTCGGCCTTTGTACAGTGGAGAGTTACATTGGCGGCGAGTTCTTTGAATCGAACTACCTGGATACTGACGAGCCTAAACTCAGGCCGTATTTCCCTAATATCCACGCATCAGTGGGCGGTGCCCGTTATGCCGATATTGCCGCCAGTGCCACTGAATGGCATTACAAGGCTTTGTTTGTAGTAGCAGAAAAGGATATTCCTTTCTTAGGCTTGTTCAAAGAACGCCAAGACGGTGCCGGCCACTCTTATGGCAACACTGCCATCCGTGAATATATCAATATGACTGATGAAGCCATTTTGTATATCCCACAAGAACAATCGCCGACCGCCAGCGATACCGCATATACCGATTTTGGCTATGAAAAACGTACTCCAGAACAGATAGACAGCTTTGGCATCACCCCTGCTTACCGCAGCTTTGCCAAGAACCTGTATCTGGAACGCGATGCACGTCCCGCTGCATTACGCGACATTATGGATTTTCCGGCTGATGTCACCACCGCCCAAGCAAAAGCTGATTTTGACCGTATTTTGGGCAGGCAAAATTTGTGTGGCAATATCAACTACCTGATCCGTGGCTTAAGCGTCTCGGCAACAACAAGTGATATGTTTGTGGTGGCATTAACTGACCATGCAACGACAGAACGCTTGCAAGCACTGGCGGAACATTTGCAGTGCCGTTTTGCCGACAGCATTGCCGATTTTGCGGTTGCCGAACAGGCTCTGACTATTACGCTGGCAAATCCTGATAGCCCGTTGGGGCATTATCTCAAGGTTGTCAAAACGGCACCAGAACCCATTGCCTTGGCTGATGTGCAACCGGCGCACCAAATCACCGCCACCCTCGCTTCCGGGGCAATGAGCCACGGCGCACTGATTGCCGAAGCCCACGAAGCGGTTGCGCAAGGCACTAACATTGCCGGTGCGTTAAGCAATTCTGGCGAAGGTGGCGAGCATTCTAGCCGTTTCAACACCTTGCGTTCCTGCAAAATCAAACAATTCGCCTCAGGCCGGTTTGGTGTTTGGGCAGGCTATCTGGCCGATCCGACCATTGAAGAAATTGAAATTAAAATTGCCCAAGGGGCTAAACCGGGCGAGGGCGGGCAGTTGCCTGCCGCTAAAGTGTCGGTGGAAATCGCTGCCTTGCGTGGTGGCACACCTCGGGTGGAATTGGTCAGCCCGCCACCGCATCACGATACCTACTCGATCGAAGATTTGGGGCAGTTAATCCATGATGCCAAAGCCGCCCGCGTTAAGGTGGGTGTCAAACTGGTCTCCTCGGAAGGCATAGGCACGATTGCTGTGGGTGTTGCCAAAGCCGGTGCGGATGTCATTAACGTGGCGGGCAATACCGGCGGCACGGGTGCCGCTGCCGTCACCAGCTTAAAAAACAGTGGCCGTTCACCGGAAATTGGCATTGCCGAAGTCCATCAAGCCCTGTCCGCCAATGGCCTGCGCGACAAAATTGTGTTGCGTTGCAGCGGTGCCCATCAAAGCGGCATGGATGTGGTCAAATCGGCTATTCTCGGCGGCGACTCGTTCGAATTTGGCACAACCGCACTGATGATGCTGCGTTGCGTCATGGCGAAAAACTGCAATATCAAATGTCCTGCGGGGCTTACCACCACCCATGAAGAATTTAAGGGTGATGCGCGTGTGCTGGCGCAATATTTCATGAACGTGGCGCATGAAGTCAGGGAAATATTGGCGGCACTCGGCTATCAGAGCTTAGCGGCTATTCGCGGGCAAACCGATTTGCTGCATTTGATTGACCACCCTGCCATGATCGGGCAATTGGACTTGACTAAAATGCTGGCTTATACCGAGGTGGTAAAAATTGCCCAGCCTATCTATCTGGAAGCCAATTTCTCCATCGACAACGCGATTATCAAGCGCGTTGAAGAAGAGCTGTTGTCAGGCAAAACAGAACAAGTCATCATTGAAGGGGCTGGCTTTAAACTCAATAACTGCAATAAAAGCGTGGCAGGACAAGCCGCCATTGATATTGAGCGGATATTGGCCTACCGCCTGAGTGACGCACAGCTTGCCAACAACAAAGCCATTTATACGTTCACCTTTGCCGATGGCAGAAAACGCCGCTATTTGGCACCGGACAGCGTGATTATCCGCACCTATGGTTCGGCAGGGCAAAGTTATGGTGCATTCCTTAATGACGGTATGCGTCTGGAACATTTGGGCACTTGTAACGATGGTGTCGGCAAATCAGCCTGTGGTGGCATTTTGGTGGTTGAATCCCCGGGTGGCGGCATTAAAACCCCAGGCAATAACGTGCTGATCGGTAATTTTGCCTTATTTGGTGCAACGGGCGGCAAAGCCTTTATCAATGGCGAGGCGGGCGACCGTTTTGCAGTGCGTAACTCCGGCGCCATGGCGGTGGTTGAAGGGGTGGGCGATTTTGCTTGCGAATACATGACCAACGGCGCGGTGCTTAACATTGGCGGCTTTGGCAAAGGCTTCTGCAATGGCATGTCCGGTGGTAATGCCTATCAGTACGACCCTGAAAATTTGCTGGTCAAACTGTACGACAAATCATCAGTGGCCTTGCACAGCCTGAGTGATGACAGCGATATGGCGCGTGGTCATGAGCAATTTGTACTGGCTATGCTGGAAGAACACGCCCACAACGCCAACTCCAGCAAAGCCAGAAAATTGTTGGAAGACTGGGACAACCAACGCCAACATTTTAAATTTGCCATGCCTTTATGGCTGTACAAGACCCAAGACGCGCAATACCTGCCACAAGGTGCAGACCGCAAAGAAATGATCGAAGAGCTGGCGCAAGAACTGGCACGCAGGCAAATCGGGCAGGTCAAAACGGCTTATAGCCATAACCAGCCGCTATTTGACGGTGCAATCCCCGATTATGGCACAGCAGACTCCGAGCTGATGTTCACATTAGTCAACAGTTTTGCGGTATTGGACAAAGCCCAGCAAGTTGCCCAAGACATGCTGAAACATTTGCCAGAAGCACAGCGCAGCCCTGTTGCCATTGAACAGGCGGCGCATAAGCTGATTACCGAACGTCCGCGCAAATTGCAGGAAGCCTTAGTTAAGCTAACCCGCGAAGCCTATAGCTATTACAGTGACGAACAGCTGGCTTGGTTGCTGGCCAGCAAACGCCTGAATGACTACAAAACGGCCCTGATCACCCGCTCCGTGCAAAGCATCCACTCCATCGGCTCAACTGCTTGGATTATTGGGCAAGAGGCGGCCAACAAACACGCTTTAGCGGGTATTCCCAGCATCAATGAATACTTGGCAGGGTTGGTTGGACTGGATATTGTGCAAACAATGGTTAGCGGGCAAACGGCCTAGCCTACTGCTTGCTAAACGTATTTTTTAATTGACGCCGCCTTTCCATGCTGGTTATGCCAGTCATGCAGGCGGCAACACCCGAACAAACTGGTCTGTGATTGACATGAAAATACCCCAAATTCCCACCCACGCACCTTACAGTGACCGCCAACGGGCATGGTTGTCCGGTTTTTTTGCCGGGATGCACACGCACCTCATCCAAAGTGCCGGTTCAACCAACAGTGCCGATGTGCGTTTGGTACATATCCTCTATGGTAGCCAAACCGGCAATGCCGAATCGGTGGCTAATGATGCCGCCAGCCTTGCCAAAAACCACGGCCTTAAGCCCATTGTAAAAAGCATGGCGGAAATTGAAATTGATGCCTTTGCCAGCATGGACTATTTGTTGCTTATCACCAGCACCTATGGCGAAGGTGAAATGCCCGACAATGCCCAGTTGTTATGGGAAGCGGCCTGCTCAACCGGCCTGCCTAATCTGGCACATCTGCACTACTCGGTGCTGGCATTGGGTGACACCGGTTATGACTTGTTCTGCCAAGCGGGCAAAGACTGGGATGAGAAGCTTGCGGCACACGGCGCCCAATGCCTGTATGAACGGGTGGACTGTGATGTTGACTTTGAAGAACCCGCCCAAACCTGGCTGGCGGCGGTCATTCCGCAAATGGCGGAAGGGGCTTCCGGTACGGTCATTGACTTGGGCAGCCCGCCGGAGGACAAACCGCTGTATCACCGTAAAAACCCTTTCCCTGCCAAACTGTTGGTCAACCGTATCTTAACGGCTGATGCCTCTTCGAAAGAAACCCGCCATTATGAAATATCCATTGCCGGTTCGGGGTTAAGCTACGAGGCCGGAGATGCCTTATGCATCGTGCCGACCAACGACCCGCTGTTAGTCGCCGATATCCTTAAAGCCATCGGCTACAAGGGTGAAGAAATGGAGCCGGTCAATGGCGAATTGATGCCATTACAAGCGGCATTGCAGAACCTGTTTGAAATTAAACTGCCCAGCAAAGAGTTTGTGCAGGAAATTGCCAAGCGTTCCGGCGACCAACAACTGAACGGCATTTTGGCCTCTGGCGACAAAGACCAACTCAGCGATTATTTGTGGGGGCGCGATATATTGGACTTGTTGCTGCAATTCCCCAGCAGCGAATTTGCCGCCGCCGAGTTTTTGGCACTGTTAAAACCGTTGCAACACCGCGCCTACTCCATTTCATCCAGCGGCAAATTGCATCCGGAAACTGTCCACCTGACCGTTGCCAGCGTGCGTTACGACAGCCATAACCGCCACCATAAAGGCGTGTGTTCCACCTTCCTTGCCGATTTGGTCGATGCCGACACCGACGTGCGTTGTTTCTTCACCCCCAACAAGGCATTTAGGGTGCCGGACGATGATAGCCTACCGATCATTATGGTGGGGCCTGGCACCGGTGTCGCGCCGTTCCGCGCGTTCTTGCAAGAACGCCAGTTCCGTCATGCACCCGGTAAAAACTGGCTGTTCTTTGGTGAACGCAATTCGGCGACCGATTTCTTCTACCAAGACGAATTGCTGGCCATGCAAGCCAGCGGTTTGCTGACACACTTGGATTTGGCTTTTTCAAGAGACCAGGAAGAAAAAATCTATGTACAAGACCGCATGTTGGACAATGCCGCCGAACTGTTCGCTTGGCTAGAGGCAGGCGGGCATTTCTATGTGTGCGGTGATGCTTACCGCATGGCAAAAGATGTCGATAAAGCCCTGCACGAGGTGATTGCCACCCAAGGCCAATTATCAGAGCAACAAGCGGCGGACTATGTCAACCAACTGAAAAAAGATAAGCGTTATGTGAGGGATGTTTATTAACGTCAGTTAATTATGGACAAACAAGAACAGCGGGTATTTCATATCTGGATGTTTGCACGGCAATAAAAAAGCCCTGGCACCGAAATGTCAGGGCTTTTGTGTGCCTAAGGTTTTTTGTTGGGCTTAATGAGCCACTTCAACCTTAGAGCCTTTGCTTTGGCCTATGTCCGCCAGCAGGGCATCGAACCAAGACAAGTCCGTATCGAAGGGTTTGCCGCCTTTAATGCGAGGGAACTCAATAGCGCGTAATACGCCACCTTGGTCTTCGTCATGGCCGATAACACCGGCTTCGCGGCGGAATGCACATTCAACCGCCAAATCGGCGCAAGACTTGATCAGGCGGATGTCGGCGGCATTGGCAGCAGCGGCACGGGCGAAATAACCGGATTTTTGGATTAGGGTTTTTTCAGCACCTAACATGTCGGCAAATTGCTCGCCAAACCATTTGCCGGGGTTGACGGCATCCAGCTTGACGTGGCCAAATGCATCGCGTGGCACTTCTTGGCCTTTGGCTTGCATTTCAGCAACAATGGACTCAACGCCCGCGCCTTCGGATACAAAAATATTGACGCAATCAACTGTGTCCATCACTTCGCGCAAACGCGCTGCTTCTGCGGCAATGTCGATGTTCATTTCTGGCAGGAACACAGCGTGCACTTCAAAAGCTTTGCGGTCCAAGCCCAGTTCTGGCAACCATTCGGCACGATCCAGCAGTTTGCGGTATTCGACAGCGGTTGCTGCGGTCAACCAGCCACAGCTGCGGCCCATCACTTCATGGATAATCAACATGCGTGGGTTGGCGTTGTTTTCCGCAACCACGTTGGCAAAGTAGCGGGCGCCTTGTTCGGCGGCAGTCCAGGCACCTAATGATTGTTTAATGGGGAATACGTCGTTATCAACGGTTTTAGGCAAGCCAATCACTGTCAAGGGGTAGTTGTTGCGCGCCAAGAAGGCCGCCAAATCGGCGGCAGCGGTGTTGGTGTCGTCGCCGCCAATGGTGTGCAAAATGTCCACGCCATCTTTAATCAGTTGGTCAGCCGCCACTTTTTGCGGGTCTTGGCCTTCTTGTACCAAGCCGCGTTTGATGCAGTCGGCAACATTGGTCAGCTTAACGCGGCTATTGCCTATTAATGAGCCACCAAAATGCTGCAACAAACCGGCTTTTTCGCGCACTGTTGCGGTAACAGGATAAGAATCGCCCAATAATAAGCCTTTGTAGCCGCTACGGTAACAAATGATTTCAATTCTTGGGTCAATTTCGTTATAACGTTCGATCAGGCTGCCAATCGCGGAGTTAAGGCATGGTGCCAAGCCGCCTGCGGTAAGAATCGCAATCTTTTTGGGTTTGTTCATAAGAGTTTGGTAGGAGTTGATAGTTAAGTGGTTTTTCTGTCTGCTGCTTATTGCTGTGCGCCACCACCCCACTGGCCTAATGGGCGAGTGGGCGAGGCTGCTACGGGTAAAATTTTATCATACTGGTTGGCACTTGGGGATTTAAACGGTTTGGCTGTTGGTCAAAAGCCTTATCAATATCATGCTGGGGGCTTTCCTGATGATTGACGACTTCATGCAAAACGAGTAAAAGTGCGGAAACCGGAGCTAACAGCATGAAAACAGAATTGCAAAAACAGGGTAATGCCCTTGTGGTCGGCATCCCCGAAGCCAATTTAACTGATTGTGGTATCAGCAAAACCATCAATATTATTGAACCCTCGCAATCACCCCGCACAGGTTGGTTTGACCATTACCAGGCCAGACAAGATACGGATGTTTGGCAAAACTTGCCGCCTGACCATGACGGTGAGGATTGGGCATGGTGAAAGCCCGATTTAAACAAGGCGAAATATACTGGGCCAAGCTTAACAAGACCATAGGCAGCAAAATACCAAAAACACGCCCCGCCAAGGCAATTGGACTATGCCGCCATATTATTTGATACTATTGCCTTAAAATAGCCGCCTAACCTATCAACGCAAGGGCTTACGGGTTTATGGAACAATTAACCGATTTAAAAGCCATTTTGCACTCCAAACGGGCCAACATTTTCTATCTTGAAAAATGTCGGGTCATGCAAAAAGATGGCCGTGTACTTTATCTGACCGAAGCCAAGGATGAAAATTACTATTGGAACATCCCCATAGCCAACACCACCGTCATTCTGTTGGGTACTGGCACATCCATTACCCAGGCCGCCATGCGTATGTTAGCAAGCGCCGGGGTATTGGTTGGTTTTTGTGGCGGCGGTGGTACGCCATTATTTACCGGCAGCGAAATAGAATGGCTTACCCCACAAAGTGAATACCGCCCCACCGACTATGTGCAAGGCTGGTTGGGGTTTTGGTTTGACGAAAGCAAACGGCTAACCGTTGCCAAAACCTTTCAGCACGCCCGAATCAACTTTTTACAGCGGGTTTGGGAAAAAGACCGCGACTTAAAAGCCGAAGGCTTTTTTACCGATGATGCAGCGCTCAGCACCGCCCTAGACAACTACACCCTGCAAATCCCCTGTGCTGTAAAAGTCGGCGACTTATTACAGAAAGAAGCCTTGCTGACCAAGCAGCTATACCGCTACGCTGCCAAAGCCACCCAACTGAGCAACTTTACGCGGGAACGCGAAGCGACCGATCTTGCCAATGGTTTTTTAAACCACGGCAACTATTTGGCATACGGCATCGCCGCCACCACCTTATGGGTATTGGGCATACCCCACGGCTTTGCCGTCATGCACGGCAAAACACGGCGCGGGGCGTTGGTGTTTGATGTTGCCGACCTGATTAAAGATGCCATTGTACTGCCTTGGGCGTTTATCAGCGCCAAAGAAAAAGCCACCGAACAAGAATTTCGCCAACAAATCTTGCAAAAATTCACCGAACACAAGGCTTTGGATTTTATGTTTGAGCAGGTCAAGCAGCAAGCCTTGCGGGTTGATTGGCCATGATGGTGACCTTTGTTAGCCAATGCCAAAAAAAAGCCCTAAACCGCACCCGCCGCGTACTGGATGCCTTTGCCAACCGCATTGGCGACAACACTTGGCAAACCGTCATAACCGAAGACGGCCTGATTGCCGTTAAAACCCTGTTGCGAAAAACCGCCACCAAAAACACTGCGGTGGCTTGCCATTGGCAGCGGTCCAGGAGCAGGAGCGAGTTGGTTTGGATTGTGGGGAATCGTAACGCGTTTAATTCACAGGGCATTGTGCCTGTCAATATTACCGAAAAAGAAATCACTCAGTTTATGGATAAACATCAATGGCAAACACTAAACGTCATGCAGTATGCAGCTGCCATTGCTGGATTATTTCACGACTTCGGCAAGGCTAATGATCTGTTCCAAGCTAAGCTTCAACCCAATAAAACAAATGTGTTTGAGCCTTATCGTCATGAGTGGGTGTCGATGAGGTTATTTCAGGCATTTGTGGGCGATAAGGATGATAGCCAGTGGTTAAGTGAACTTAGCCAGATTGAAAATACGACAATATTTGAGTGTTTTAAAGATGGTCTGGATGGTAACGTAGCTGAAAATCATCCGCTTAATAAGTTGCCGCCCTTTGCTCAATTAGTCGCTTGGCTTATTCTCACCCACCATAAGTTACCCCTCAATCCAAGCTGGAAAAATACTTCCTCGCCTAATCCGGCATTACTGAACGCTGATGAATGGTTTACAACTAACTTTGAAGCCATTTGGAATTCCCATAACTGCAAAGACCAAGATCAACAGGCACTAATAGGAAAAAATTGGCTATTTACTAAGGGGCTGCCAAGTGCAAGCGCACAATGGCGTGCTCGAGCCTGTGTGCTTGCTTCGGAAACGAGAGCAAAATTGCCCTTACTGCACCAAGTAAAAACAAATTGGTTAAATGAGCAACTATTTACGGCCCACCTTGCTCGACTATGTTTAATGTTGGCGGATCACTTTTACTCATCACAAGGCGTTACACCAGAATGGCAAAATTCAAATTACCAAGCCTATGCCAATACTGATCGAAAAAGCGGAGCATTAAAACAAAAACTGGATGAACACCTTATTGGTGTTGCCCATCATGCGCAAAAAATAGCTAAAGCACTACCTAAACTCAAAAACAGTCTTGAACCGTTAGAAAGTAATACTTTTCTTAGCAGTAATGTTCGCAAAGAACAAAAAGAAAAGTTTGGGTGGCAAGATGAAGCCAAAAAAATTGCCCAAGCATTGAGTCAAAAGACAATTACTCAAGGTTTTTTTGGTATAAATATGGCTTCGACCGGTAAAGGTAAAACCTTAGCAAATGCCAAGATTATGTATGCATTAGGCAGTGGAACTGGGCGGATAAGGTTCAGTGTTGCCCTAGGTTTGCGGACACTTACCTTACAAACGGGCAGAGAATATCGAGAAAAATTGGAATTGACTGACGAACAACTAGCTATTGCCGTCGGCGGCATTGCTGTTAAACAACTTTTTGAAAACGAACAAAACAAACACATTGACACAAAAGAACAAATACAACGGCAGTCAGCGACAGGCAGCGAATCTCAAAATGAATTTATGGATGCAGAATTATTTGTCGATTACAAAGGCAACCTGAAAGAACATAGCTTGAGTAAATGGACAAAGACAAATGAAAAACTTGAAAAACTGCTTATAGCTCCAGTGTTGGTTTGCACTATAGATCACCTGATGCCCGCAACGGAAGGCACCAAAGGTGGCAAACAAATTGCCCCAATGTTGCGCTTGCTAACTTCGGATATTGTGCTTGATGAACCTGATGACTTTGGGTTAGAAGACTTGCCCGCACTCTGTAGATTGGTTCATTGGGCGGGTATGCTAGGGAGTCGCGTTTTACTCTCAACCGCAACACTACCTCCGGCACTGGCTTATGCCTTATTTCAGGCTTATCAAGCCGGATGGACGCACTATGCTAAAGACAATAGTGCCAATTGGGATGGGAACGTAATTTGTGCTTGGTTTGATGAATTTGGATCCCATAGCGGGGAACACACTGCCTTCGATTCATTCAAAAAAGCGCATGATAACTTCGTTAACAAACGTATTATCCAGTTAAAAACCAAAACTGAACATCAGCGTAAAGGGACTATTGTTGCCGTAGATAGGCGTGATGGCATATCTATTGATGTGAACTTGGCTGAAGTGATACGCGCTAATATTATTAACCTGCATCAAGCGCATCAGCAGAGTAATAATGGTCGCACAATCTCTATCGGATTAGTGCGTATGGCTAATATCAATCCGCTGGTTGCCATATCTAAAGCATTATTAATGCTCGATACGCCTCCAGATACCGAGATTCATTATTGTACTTATCACAGTCGTTACCCATTAGCCGTGCGTTCGTACCTTGAAAACCAGCTGGACAAAGTGCTTAACAGAAAAGAGCCTAGTGCAATTTGGCAGCATGAAAGCATTCAAAAGGCAATAAAAAACAGCGATAAAACGAATCATGTCTTTGTCGTACTTGCATCACCTGTTGCGGAAGTTGGACGAGATCACGATTATGACTGGGCGATTATTGAGCCTAGTTCCATGCGCTCTATTATTCAGATTGCAGGCAGAGTTCTGCGACATCGCGACACAATACCAGAGCAACCTAATGTCTTGTTGCTCAACAAAAACTATAAATTACTTGCCGAGAAGAACACGCCCCCTTACTATGAACGACCAGGCTTTGAGTCAAAAAACCTTCTACTAGCCAAACATGACCTGCTTAGTATTTTACATACCGATCAATATCAAAAAATTGATGCCATTCAACGCATCACCTTGCCAACTCAATTTAAAAAAACAAAAGACGGTGCTTATCTTAATTTAATAGAACTAGAGCACAAGGCACTGGCACAGCAGTTATTGTCAGGTGACAGCCCTGCAAATGTATGGTGGAAAAACAGCTCTTATTGGTGTGGTGAAGTGCAACGGCAACAAAGGTTTCGCAACTCAAAAAAAGATGAGGCATATTTTCTTTGGCTTGCCGAAGAATACGCTACGCCTTGCTGGAAATGGAAAAATGAACGGGTATATCCACCGAAATTTGGAGAAGGGCTAATAGACATAAAAAATATACCCATCGTTGTATTAGGGAGTGGTGTTCAATTTTGGTTTGACCTAAATATCCACACCATTTATTCAGAACTGGCTAATGACTTTAATATTGACTTGAAAGAAGTCAGTATGCGTTTTGGTGAGGTACGCATAACTGAGTACAACAGCAGTCAACAACAAGAGTATTGCTATCACCCTAGCCTAGGGCTTTATCAAGACAGAGGAAATTGAATATGACCGAAGAAAAAAGTGAGCTGGATACATGGGAACAGGTGATTGTTGATTTTTTGATGAGCAAAAGAACAGCGGAAGAAGAAAAATATATAAAAGATGATATTAAAAAGATTGCCAACTATTACGAACGGCAAAAATATTATGATCAGCCGCGTATAAAAGATTTATTTGATTCCAAAAAAAACAAAGATCAATTGACCATCGATTTCCTGAAACAAAAACGCCAAGAAATATTATTACTGGACGAAAAACCTGAAGATTTAGACTACACTAAACTTGATGCCGATTATACAAAAAAATGTACCGATCTTGCTGATAAATACGCTGCGAACAGATGGATTGCTAAGGCCGCAAAGGATGTGGCTAGCGTCACCTTTGCAACTCATGTTGCAAAACTAACCCACTCAAAAATAGAAAGCCCATCGATTTATGATAGCGTTGCGCCAGTAAAATCAAATGTTCTAACAACGTCAAGCTTAGCCAACAAGGTCATAGATGGTGCTGTTGCCGGTAATCAATATGCCCCTGTTTTTCAATTTCTTGAGCTAGCATTAAAAGGTAATAAGCTTGCCGCTGAGTTTTCAAACAACACCAATCAAGTGCTAAAACCGTTTGCACAAAATGATGAAGAGCTGGAGGGCTGGAATACTAACTTTAAAAAAGTGTTGTCGGGAGAAATGCCGAGCAGCAATCCTTTGGCAAAGCAGGTTTATTTCCCAGTAGAGCTAGGAAGTAAGGGTAAACCTAATGTTTATCACTTATTGTGCCACATGAAGTCTTCATCATTAGCACACGCTATTTATCATAATTTATTTGATAAAAAACAAAAACAGCCAAAAGAATTACGCAAGAAAGCCAGATACTCAGCAACAGAAACTCTGTCATTTATTCACTGTGCATCTATTAATGTTACGGCAAGTAACCATAGTAATGCTTCCCAGCTTAATGCAAAAAGAGGTGGAAAGCTCCATCTTTTCTCTACACAGCCGCCCACTTGGCAAAGCCAATTAAAACCTCTACTGTATAAAAAATCATTATTTGATAGCTTTTCCCATCCAAGCATCAATGTTGATATTGACTATCTACGCGATTATTTACTGCGTTTTGAACGCATTGAATTAAGTATTAAAAATCCACAGCGTTTAAAATGGATAGAAAAATGGGTGGCAAATATTATTG
This sequence comes from uncultured Methylococcaceae bacterium, assembly GCA_903927955.1. Classification (GTDB taxonomy): domain Bacteria; phylum Pseudomonadota; class Gammaproteobacteria; order Methylococcales; family Methylomonadaceae; genus Methylovulum. The sequence continues at coordinate 31,203 of CAIYOW010000040.1, forward strand.
ATGAACTGCTGAATTATGCAGCAACCCTCCAGATGCTTCCAGCGGGATGGTCAAATACAGAACATATTCAACTAAAACCGGAGCATCAATACTTGCTCGATCCTTATCGCCTAGATGAAGACTTTCAAAATGTACGCAAAGCAGGCGAATGGCAAGATGTTGTCTGTATCGATTTTTCGCGTTGGTTAAATCGCAGGCTCGTTGGCAAAGATAAAAAATTCACGCCACAAGTCGAACATAGTCGCCTGTGGGCAACATTACTCGAACAGCCACTGAGAGAATATAACCAAATGATCGCAGCTGACAGCAGGCTTAAAGACAAGGTACAGGCATGAACCAATACATATTGCTTAACCGGATTAAAGTGCAAAATGCCAATGCGATTGCGGGCTTTACTTGGGGCTTTCCTGCCATTACCCATTTTTTGGGTTTCAGCCATAACTTGTCGCGCAAACTGCACCGTACAGAGTTTGATGGAATTAGCTTGGCTGGTTGCACAGTGATTGCCCATCATCACAAGGTGCATACCTATAAGCCATCCTTTAATAGTTATGGTTTTACCCAAAGCCGTAACCCACCGTATTTATCGTCACATGACAAAGCCGTAACGCCTCCGGTTATAGAAGAAGGCAAAATGAATTTTACGGTGTCTTTACTGATAGGGTGTGAAGGGAACATAGGTAATCGGCAAGATGGATTGATAAAATGGCTAAAGAAAAACTGTTTATTACAACGCCTCGCTGGCGGCACTATTCTGGAAATAAGTAATATTGAAATTTGTATTGTTGATGACGATTCTGCACTAAGAGCCATCAAACGTAAGTTGTTACCCGGCTTTATACTGATGGATCGCTCTAACTACTTAGCGGATTATTTTAATCAATTACAGCAGCAAAATACTGATGTCGAGCTACTTAGTGCTTGGTTGGATTTTGTGGCACTAAAACAAAAAGCACGACCCAAATCAGACATTATCACCAACCACCTGATAAATATATCCAAAACTGATACGACTGAAAATCACAGTGAGTTATTAGTTATCTGGAATGAACATTTGGCAATACCTTATCATGAAGATAAGGTGCCGGTAATCCTCGAACAATATTTTCAGCATCTTGAAAACAATAATGGCACCAAAAAACTATTAGAACAATGGCAAGATTACTGTACACCAACTGAAAATACAGAAGCCGACTGGGAGTATATAAATAAACCTGAAAGCGGTTATTTAGTACCTATTATGGTAGGCTATAAAGCTATTTCTGGGCTATACCAAAACAACCAAGTTAATAATACCCGTGATAATGAAACGCCGATTTGTTTTGTTGAGTCAGCACACAGTATTGGTGAATGGCTCAGTGTCCATCGGTTAAAAAATGCAAAAGCTATTAGCGATAGCTTATGGCATTACCACTATGAAGAAAATTGGTATCTTTGCAAACAAACGCCGCAAGAAAATCCGCAAGACACCAATGCCAATGCAGAAGAAATTTTTACTGAAAACCCCAATGATGATTTTTACCAATCAACACCGTAAGCCAATTTAATAAATAAGGAATGCCAACATGAGTAAAATGATCGAATTACCCAGCATATTGTCTTTTGAGCGCAAGCTGGAAACTTCCGATGCTTTAATGTATGCAGGAAATTGGCAAGATATTACCAATAGTGAAGCTACTTGGAAAAAAATTGCCATAACTAAACGCTACAACCGATCAACACAAAGTGCTTATGGTATTGATGACGCAAAAAAATCTGAACCAAACCCAGTCGCATCTGATAGTGATGATGCTAATTTACCCCATGATAAAGACACGTTAAAAGTCATTTTCAGCATACGAATTATTGGCAACATTGGGCAACCTTTCGCCTGTAATGAACCAGACTTTGAAGCGTTGATGCATAACAAAATTAACGAATTTAAAGAAGATGATCGATTTAAAACCTTGGCTTATCGTTATGCCTACAATATCGCCAATGGTCGATTCTTATGGCGCAACCGTGTGTGTGCTGAAAAAGTAAAAGTTGAAGTCTATCAGGATATAGACAGCAACCCATTGGAGTTTGATGCCCACGCATTTTCTTTGCAACGCTTTGAAAAAAATAGTGAAGATAGTGACTTGCAAACGCTTGCAAAAATAATTCAATCAGGGTTGAATGCGGATGATGATTTTATTTTTTTAAAAATAATCGCTTACGTCAGGCTCGGTAATGGTCAGCATGTTTTTCCTTCACAAGAAATGAATATGGGCGAAAAAGGCAAGGTTCTTTTTCAGCTAGATAATTGTGCGGCTATTCATAATGTAAAAATTGGTAATGCCTTGCGTACCATCGATGACTGGTATGTCGATGCTGAATTCCCTATTGCAGCAGAACCTTATGGATCAGTGACCCAAAGGGGGCAGGCTTATCGAAAAAGCAAAAATGACTTGTATTCACTAATAATAGCTTGGCTTAACGACAAAGAAATTACCAACAATGATAAAAATTATGTTGTAGCAAATTTAATCAGGGGTGGCTTATTTCAAGGCGACAGTAAAAAGAAAAAAGGCTGACCATGAAAGTCTACCAAGAAATAAAATTGCTAGCTTCAGCAGAAATACCTATAAATTTCCTCTGGTCAAAAGTCTATCAACAAATCCACCTTGGCTTAGTGGAAATGCAAGATGACCACGGCAGGGTGCCGATTGGCTTGGCTTTTCCCGAATATATGATTGGTGAAAAATACAGCCTGTTGGGCAGCAAATTGCGCTTATTCGCCCAAGACGAAGCCACCCTAAAACAGTTCAACGCCCACCATTGGTTGGTGCGCCTGAGTGACTATGTGCATTGCACCAGCATTCGTCCCGTGCCGGAAAAAGTCAGTGGATATGCCACTTATCAGCGCGAGCAGCCCAAAACCAACAAAGAACGGCTTGCCAGACGTTATGCCAAAAGACATAACCTAGACTACGAAACGGCACTCAACGGCATTATTAACTTAAACGCACCATCACCCGACCAGGACGGTTATAAAACACAGTTCCGTTATTGCGACATGCCCCAAAAAAATATCCCGACACCGTTCATCCGCCTAAAAAGCCTGAGTAGCGAACAGACTTTTTGCCTGTGGATTAAAAAAACAGTGGTTGCAGAGCCAGCAGGAACAACGTTTAGCAGCTATGGCTTAAGTGCCACATCTACTGTACCCGAATTTTGACCCATAATTTTTACGCTTTTTAAAAATATATATTTATTAGCTAGTTGTATATCATGTTTTTTTGCATGGGTGACAGCCGACAAATCTCGTGTAAACTGCTATATGACTGGCTTTAAGGGTTTTTGGGGTCAGTTCACCGCCGCACAGGCAGCTTAGAAAAAGCCCGCAAGTTAAGTATCTGAAAATTATACGTTCACCGCCGCACAGGCAGCTTAGAA
>CAIYOW010000041.1 GCA_903927955.1 uncultured Methylococcaceae bacterium
ACCGTCCAGCATCGCCGACAGGCTAGTCGCCGTCGCCAAGCCTTGGTTGCAAATCAGGTAGTCCGTGTAGAGCTCTGTTTTTTCTTTATCCATCCTAGAATGATACGCTTTTTGGAATCGGGGTGCGTAACATCAGTTATTTACCTTTTTTTGATTTATAAATTCAATTTCGAGGTTTATTCGAACTTGAGAAATGCGGGGTAATTAGTCGGCAGAAGCTAAATCTGTAATTGTAATTATCTGGCTTGGCCTATCTTTGTGACGGTAGGCATTAAAAAAGCTGCTCTTTTAATCACTAACCCGCTCAGCATCTTGGCATAAAAATAGCCGACTATCCAGCACTGTTTCTGGCTGCATTCTTCTGCGTCAAACGGGTTATTTTAAAGTTGGTTTAGTGGTGCTGCTACATGGGCAACGACATTTTGGACAGTTTTAAGCATAGTCCTGAATTACATAGTAATATTATAGGAAACTTGGTCTGTCATGCCTACCGTACTGTATGATCCAGCACATCGAACTTGCCAAAGCAGCTGCATTAGCTGCTATGTTAGTGTTGGCATTGGTGACTATGAAGGAGTGTGTTGGCAAATGTTTGGACAAATGCCATGGCAGCTGCGGCAGTGATGTAACAGGGCTAGCCGCAGTGTAGGTGTTTGGTGGGGTAACATCAATGGCTTGACTGTCAAAAGCCACATCAGGCAGGTGGGCATCAGAAAAAGACCCTGTTTATGGTCGCTAAGATTAGGCTGAAATAACTTTTTTCTGTATTAACCAATAAAAACCAATGTGTTAGGCGACTAAAACGAAGGCTTGTTTAAGTTTTTTCATAGCATTCTGTTCTAATTGCCGGATACGTTCGGCAGAGACGTTGTAACGCTCAGCCAGTTCGTGCAGGGTTGCTTTTTTGTCGCTTAACCAGCGGCTGGAGACAATGTCATAACTGCGCTCATCTAAACTGGCCATTGCTTCGGTAAGCACGTCGTGTTCGTGTCCGCCCCAATCGGCGTTTTCCAGTAGTTCAGCAGGGTCGGCATTGTGCTGCTGCAAATAATGGGCGGGCGCGGTAAAGTTTTCTTCTTCGCTGTCATCGGCCGATATGTCAAAGGACATATCGCGGTTACCCAAGCGTTTTTCCATTTCATAGACGGCACTGAGCTCTACGCCTAAATCTTTGGCAATGGCTTTGGCCTCATCATTAGACAACCAGCCCAAATCCTCTTTTGATTTGCGTAGGTTAAAAAACAGTTTGCGTTGGGCTTTGGTGGTGGCGACTTTGACAATGCCCCAATTTTTTATCACATATTCGTGGATTTCCGCTTTAATCCAATGCACGGCAAAGGATATTAAGCGGACACCCATATCAGGGTCAAAGCGTTTGACTGCCTTCATCAGGCCAATATTGCCTTCTTGGATAATATCGGGCAAAGGCAAACCATAGCCACCGTAGCCTCTGGCGACGTGCACGACAAAACGCAAGTTGCCCATCACCAATTCCCGTGCTGCCGCCAAATCGCCGCTGTCCCTAAATTTTATTGCCAATTCACGTTCTTGTTCAGACGACATCCTAGGGATTTGCCTGACTAAATTTAAATAAGCATCGAATGTCCCGACTGATAAATTTGCCGATAAAGCCAACACGTTATTCATGACAACCTCTCTTACTCTATTAGTACCTGAGTAAATTTTAGCACTCACCTGAAAGGAGTGCTAATTATTTTTTATGTTCTTGGATCGGCTTATTGGGGATTAGTTTTTTGTAACTGGTTAAACAAGACCAGGCATGAACCTAACATGCCAAGCAATGCAGACATAAAGATTAGCTTGATGCTTTCAGCTATGCTTAGGGACAATAGGTGGAAATTGCTATTGTAGTGGGCGGAAAGTTCTTCTACTGGGCCACTCAGGGGCACCAGCAACAAGGCGACGATAATCCGCGCCAAAACACCCGCAAAAAAACCAATCCAAAAACCGGTGTAAACAAAAGGGGTGGCAATAAAACTATTGGTGGCCCCCACTAACTTAGTGATCATGATCTCTTCTTGACGACTGTTCAGTTCCAAACGGATCGTGTTGCCGGTAATAAACAACACCGCAAAACCCAGTAAGGCGTTGATCACTGCAAACAATCGGTGGGCAACTGCCATCATGGCTTGCAAACGTTGCAACCACTCCATATCCATACGGACATAGTCCACTTCTTGCCGTTGTTTGAGGGTATTGACTAACGTTGCAATTTGTCCGTTATCGTGCAAGGTGTTTTTGGGCATAATTTCCAGCGCCACAGGTAGCGGGTTTTCGTCCAGCATATCAATGGCGGCACCAAAACTGCCAAAAGTTTTGAACAATGCACGTCCTTGTTCTTTGCTGATAACTTGTACCGATTCAATGGTGGGATTTTTACGCAGCGAGTCGGCTAGAATCTGTGCCCTATTTTCGTTGATATTTTCGCGTAAAAATAGCGAGATTGGAGCTGAGGTTTCTAAATTTCCGGCTAGTTGCTGAAAATTGATAAGCAGTAGCTGAAAACTGCCCGCCAAGGCAATGCTAATGGCCAATACAGCAATGGTTATGGCTGATGCAAAAGGCGTTTTGCCCAGCCGCAGCAAACTGCTATACCAAGCCCGAATATGCAAGTCTTTATAGATAATCAATTTATCCTTGACCCCCCCGCCCGCAACGCGGTTTTGCCTACCCTCCTGTCGAATCCGTTTGGCTTGCCTAGGCATTTTGACTTCTTGTGCCTGCCTACGTTTTTTTGATCTCATGGACTACACCGAAAACAGTTGGCCGCGTTCAAGCTTGAGGACGCGATGGCGCATCCGTTCAATTAAGGCAATATCGTGCGAGGCGACCAACACCGTGACGCCCACTTGCTGGAAGTCTTCGAACAAGCGCATGATTTCTTCAGATAGTTCAGGGTCAAGATTGCCGGTCGGTTCATCGGCAATTATGATAGGCGGTTTATTGACCACGGCACGGGCAATGCCGACGCGTTGCTGTTCGCCACCCGACAAGGCCAATGGTAATTTATGCTCCTTGCCTGCCAATCCCACTTTATCAAGAATAGCCCTGACTTTACGGGTGGTCTCCTGATGACCGTAACCTGCTATCACTAATGGCAACGCCACGTTTTGGAAAATTGTGTGGTCGTGCAAGAGTTTATAGTCTTGGAAAATGAAGCCCATTTTCCGACGTAAATACGGTATTTGGCTGTCTTTGACGTGGCTTAGCTTTTGCCCATCGAGCCAGATTTCGCCGCTGTTGCAGCGTTCCATAAGTGCTATTAACTTTAACAAAGTGCTTTTTCCGGCGCCCGAGTGTCCGGTCAGAAACGCAATTTCGCCGCGCTGCAAATGAAAACTAACGCCCCGCAATACATCCCCTGTCAGCGGATAACGCTTGCAGACATTTTCAAATTTTAGCATAGCGGCTACTTAGTCTTTGACGCACAGGGCTTCGACAAATAGCTCGGCATCAAAATCTTGCAAGTCGTCTATGCCTTCACCAATGCCAATATAGCGGATAGGCAACCCCAGCTGTTTCGCCAATGCAAATATAACCCCGCCTTTGGCTGTGCCGTCCAACTTGGTCAGCACCAGTCCCGTCAGTCCAACTGCTTCGTTGAATATTTTTGCTTGCGATAAGGCATTTTGGCCTGTACCTGCATCGAGCACTAACAACACTTCGTGAGGGGCGGTGCTATCCAATTTGCCCATAATACGGGTGACTTTTTTAAGCTCATCCATCAAGTTTGCTTTGGTGTGCAAGCGTCCTGCCGTGTCGGCAATCAACACATCGATTTTTTTGGCTTGTGCCGATTGCACGGCATCATAGATGACTGATGCGGAATCGGCACCGGTGTGTTGTGCCACTACGGCAATGTTATTGCGTTCACCCCATGTTTGTAACTGCTCAACCGCCGCTGCCCTAAACGTGTCGCCAGCCGCCAGCATGACACTATGGCCTTGTGTTTGTAGACGTTTGGCCAATTTGCCAATAGTGGTTGTTTTGCCCGCGCCGTTCACACCCACCACCAAAATGACAAACGGGCCGTCTTTTTCTGGAATGGTCAACGGTTGGCTGCAAGGCTTGAGGATGGCCAATAGCTCTTCTTTAAGTGCGGCTGCCAGCACATCCCCATCGGACAACTGATTACGCTCCAAGCGTTGGGTCAGTTGTTGGATAATGTCGGTGGCCACATTGATGCCAATATCGGCCATGATCAGGCTGGCTTCGATTTCTTCCAGCAAGTCCCGGTTGATTTCTTTTTGGCCTAGCGGCAAGCTGGACAGCACGCCACCCAAACCGGTGCGGGTGCGCTGCAACTGCGACTTGAGGCGCAAATATAGGGATTCAGGGGCGGGTTGCAGATAATCATCGGTCGTCGCCACTGCCACAACTGCTTGTGCCGTATCGGGTGCTTCTGGCACATGCGGTGCTGTGCTTTTAGTTTCTGCAACGGGCTGATCGGGTGTTGCCACGCCATAACGGCTATAAAAACTAATGGCAATGAGCGGCAACATCAACAGGGCAGCCAAGCCATGATGCAGCACGGTGAGCCATTCGGGCAGTGCCCATTTTGCCGCCGCTATCGCAACTAGCATTTGCAGGAACAATAACAAGCCTAGCATTGACCCAGAATTTCTGAGTGGTTTGGTGGCGTTAACCGTGGTGGTCTTGAACAGCAATACACTAAGGACGATAAAAGTGACCAAAGCGGCCGCCCTATGCAATAGACTGACCGCGATCAAGGCATCAAAAGATAATGTGCCGTTGTAGCCAGTCATTAATCCATTGAAGAAATTCAGGGCACCGGCATAATCAGCCGCTGGCAACCACTGCCCATTGCATTGCGGGAAGCCACCGCAGACTGTGGAACCCTTATTGACGCTTAGCCACACGCCTAGCACAATTTGCAAAAACAAAACGGCTTGGGCAATCAGCGCCCACCCAAAAACCCCCGTTTGCCGCTGCTTGACGCGTTTATCAGCAGCACTCCGCAAAAACAAGCTTGCCAACAACCAAGCAAGCAGCATTTGCAGAATGTTGCCTGACAAGACCAGTATTGGCATGGCATGAAACTGGACTATCAGGTAATCCATCAGGCCTTGTGACACCACTAGCAGGGTGGCGGCAAAAGCCAAAGCAATAGCCACGATACGGTGATTTTTTTGCCAAAATGACAACAGTGCGACGATAAACACCAGCAATGCCATAATCGCCAACAGATAACGCTGGCATAATTCCAGGCCTGCTTTTACTGTGTCAAACCCGATATAGGGCAATCCTTGGGCATTTAGGGCCGTGATTGAAAACACGCCGTCAAAACAAGCGGGCCAATCGGTACACGCCAGTTGTGAGCCGGATAGCCGTACATAAGCACTCAATACAATGATGGCTAGTGACAAAATGACACTAAAACCCGTTATTTTTCTGAACATTCTTTATCTTCCACTAACCAATTTGCGAAATTCTCAGCAAATGCATAAGATCATCTTTGACTTTATAGGGGTCAAAACCCGGTTCATATTGCATCATCAGGTTGCCTAAAGGGTCTATTAGGAACAACATGCCCTCGGGCAAATTGCCGTCTGCCCTTACGGATTTTATCTGGCTGACCGCTGGTGTGTCCGGCTGAAAACGGAGCAGGTCGGAATGCAGAGCCAGAGCCAGCTTTTCGTTGGCGGTCAATCGGGCGACCATCTGGGGGTCAAGTTTTGCCGTATCTTGTAAATACCCGTCGTAAAGTAGGTCGCCCTCTTGAGTGCCAGCACTTTTCAGGCGCCATAACAGGGAGTCTTTAAGCCATAGCTGTTCGGCATAATCGCTTGCTAACGGAGCCAGCACCAATACCAGGCGGCGCACGCGGGGCAGGTCTTTGTTCAGCATTAAGCGCAGTTGTTTGGTTTTCAGGATTGCCTCAAGGCATATCTTGGTGCATTCTGCTTTAGGCATGATATTGGCTATCAACCAATGGCCTTGCAACTCCCCCTTGTTTTGCTGGGAAAATGCATCAAAACCAACCCACTCATGATAATCAAGCCGTTTAGGAGGAACGATCAATTGACCATGATTGGTGCCATTATTGATTAGAGTGGTATTGTCTCTCAGACTCCATGCGACCATGAAAGGCACAATAGTCATTGCAAAAATGACTATTATTAGCAGTTGATTTTTTCGTTGTTGGTCAAGCATCACGTTTTTTAATACTGTAGCGGATAAAAAGTAAAGTAAGCACACCTGCCAAGGCAAACCACTGGTAAGCATAGGCTTTATGTTGTTCTGGCAACATTAGCGTGGACGTTCGCCAATCACGTTGATAACCGTTAGGCAGGTCTTCCGCCAATTCGACTTGAAAAGGTAATAAAAGATAACCTAGTTTTTTCGACAATACTTGGCTGTTAGCCACTTGAACACGCGCAGGCCAACCGTCTGAAGGCTGTTCAGCACCCGGCAGTAGCAAGCCAATGCTGGGAAAATGATTAATGCGTCCACGGATGGTACTTATTGGGGTTGCCAGCGAGACATCAGGCAAAAGCGAACGATTTTGTCCTAACGGTAGCCAGCCACGGTTGACTAACACGGCCTGTGTCCGGTTAGATAATATAAACGGTGTCAGCACCAGATAACCGGGTTTGCCGTTGTTGATTTGGTTGTCCAATAAAAATTGATGTTGCCCGTCATAATGCCCCGTAGCAGTGGCTTGCCGGTAACGCGGTGGTTCACTCGGGACGGATGCCCCTGTTGATAAATCAAGTGCGCTCTCATTCAATGCCGCTGTTTGCCGTTCTATGAGTTGTTGTTTTTGGTCGGAGCGGTCAAGCTGCCAGTTTCCTAACTGTATCAACACCGCTAACAGCACAATATACGCCAAAGTGGGCAATGTTTGCAGGTGCAGTTGATATTGCTTTAGACGGTGTGTCATGTATTTATAAATAAGCTGTTGGCAAATGTCCTTTTATAACCCAAAATAACAAAAAACATCTGACTATTTGCCAACGAAATGATAAAAATTATTGTTATTGTCTGTTTTCTGCTGATTATTGCCAGTTTGGGCACTGCGCTTTATAACTTGATTGTAAGAAAACCCGAGGAACATTCCAAAAAAACAATGCAGGCGCTAACGTTACGCATTGGCCTTTCCCTGTTGTTGTTTATTTTTGTTTTTATTGCTTTCCGATCCGGTTGGATAGCCCCCCATGGCATTGGTGCCAATATTGAACAAGGCAGGCAAGTGGCCCAGCCCAACCAACAGTAAATGTTGGCAAAAAAAAAGCGCTACCGATGCAGCGCTTTTTTAGGGTCACGCAGCTTTTGTTTATAGGATATAGACAAAAATAAACAATCCTAACCACACCACGTCAACAAAGTGCCAGTACCACGCTGCCGCTTCAAAAGCAAAATGGTTTTCTGGTTTAAAATGTCCTATGGAACTTCTGAACAACACCACCGACAAAATTATGGCTCCGACACAAACGTGGAAGCCATGAAAGCCAGTCAGCATAAAAAAGGTCGACCCATAGATGCCTGAACCTAAAGTAAGCCCCATTTCTGAATAAGCTTCATGGTATTCAATCGCCTGACAAATGACGAACAAGAACCCTAAGGCCACTGTGGCGATCAAGCCTTTTATCAGTTGACCGCGATGCTGGGCAAGCAAACCATGATGGGCCCAAGTGACGGTCACACCACTGGACAACAATATCAGGGTGTTTAAAAAAGGCAAACCCCAAGCACTCATTGATTCAAATTCACCGGATGGCTTGCCGTCAACGATTTTTCCGCCTAAGTGAGCCGGGCCGTTGGTGGGCCATACGGCATCGAATGAAGGCCACAACAATTCTTTTGTGGCTGCACCAATGCCTTCGCCACCCAACCAAGGCACTGACAAATTGCGGGTATACCAAAGCGTACCAAAAAACACCGCAAAAAACATAACTTCAGAAAAAATGAACCACATCATGCCCATCCGGTATGAAATGCCCACGCACGTGCTGTACATGCCCGATTCACTTTCAGAGGCTTGTAATGCAAACCACCCTGTCAACATTAGGATAAACACGACAAAACCAACGATCATCATAGTGGGGCCTATTGACGAACCGTTCAGATAATTGGCAAAACCCGCCAGAAGGATAACCAGTCCGGCAGTGGCAAGCACTGGCCAGGTGGCTTTGCTCGGAATGTAGTAGGCTCCAGGTGTAGACATAAACTTCCTCTCTATTTTTTAAGTGATGTTTCGGTATTGTCAAAAAATGTATAGGCCAGCGTGATGGTTTTGTATTGCTCCGGCAATTCCGGGTTGATTGCGAACCTGACTGGCATGGTTTTGCCTTCACGAGGCTTGAATGTTTGTTGGGTAAAACAGAAACATTCGGTTTTTTTAAAGTATTCCGCTGCCAAGCCAGGTGATATGCTAGGGATTGCTTGGGCGACCAGGTTATGGTCGGTCTTGTTTTCGGCATAAAAATTAACCGTGACGTACTCGCCCGGGTGAATTTTTATTTTTTTGGTTTCGGCACGAAACACCATGGGGGTGGATTCGTTTAGCGAAGTCAAAAACTCGACGGTCACTTCCCTGTTTTGATCAACTAGATAAGGCTGTTCTTTAGTAGCCACTCCAGCCACCTTGCCATTCAGTCCGGTGATGTCACAAAGCACATCATACAGTGGCACCAAGGCAAAACCAAAACCAAACATGCCAATCACCACAAATAGCAGGTTACGGACAAGCTTGGCGTTCTTTTTGTTGAGTTCTTCGTTCATTGCGATAGAGCCTTATACACAGCAAAGGCATAGATGCAAATGGCAACAACGAACAACAATACTGCTGTCAATACATTTTTCGTTTTTATATTCATTTTTCCGCCCGACACACCACCGTGACGGTGATGTGTCCATGGATTTATCGCCACATTTTACTGATGTTCTGTAGGGATCACATCAGGGGGTGTGGTAAAGGTATGATAAGGTGCTGGTGATGGCAGTGTCCATTCCAAGCCATGTTTATGGGCATCTTCCCATACTTCATCGCTCACTTTTTCGCCAGTGCCACCCCTAATGGTGTCAATGACTATGTACAAAAACAGCAATTGGCTAACACCAAAAATAAACCCGCCAATACTGGACACCATGTTCCAATCCGCAAACTGTACGGCATAATCTGGGATACGGCGCGGCATCCCCGCCAGACCCAAGAAATGCTGTGGGAAGAACAATATGTTCACAGAAATGACAGACATCCAGAAATGCAATTGGCCAATTTTTTCGTTGTACATGTGGCCCGTCCATTTCGGCAACCAAAAATAACCGGCAGCCATCAGGATAAATACTGAGGATGGCACCAGCACATAATGGAAATGGGCAACAATGAAATAGGTATCGTGGTATTGGAAATCAGATGGGGCAATGGACATCATCAGTCCAGTGAAACCGCCCATAGTGAACAACACCACAAAGGCTATCGAAAACAGCATGGGCGTTTCAAAGGTCATGGAGCCTTTCCACATGGTGGCCGTCCAGTTAAAGACCTTAACGCCTGTAGGAATGGCAATCAGCATGGTGGCATACATGAAGTACAATTCACCGGCAATTGGCATCCCGACAGTGAACATGTGGTGCGCCCAAACGATAAACGACAAAAACGCGATGGAAGCTGTTGCATAAACCATTGAGCTGTAGCCAAACAAGGGCTTACGGGCAAAAACAGGAATAATGGTTGATGCCACGCCAAATGTTGGCAAGATCATGATATAGACTTCTGGATGACCAAAAAACCAGAAAATATGTTGGTAGAGTACGGGGTCACCGCCGCCAGCCGCATCAAAGAAGCTGGTTTCAAAAAAACGGTCTGTCAGTAACATGGTGACGGCACCGGCAAAAACAGGCATGACGGCAATCAGCAAAAAGGCGGTGATCAGCCACGTCCACACAAACAGCGGCATTTTCATCAGCGTCATGCCGGGTGCGCGCATATTGAGGATGGTCGTCACGATGTTGATCGAGCCCATGATCGACGACGCGCCCATGATGTGCAGCGCGAAGATACCCAGATCCATGCCGGGGCCCATCTGCGTGGAAAGCGGCGCGTAAATCGTCCAGCCCGCGGCGGGTGCGCCGCCCGGCACGAAGAACGACGACACCAGCAGCAGTGCCGCCGGCGGCAGCAACCAGAAGCTCCAGTTGTTCATGCGCGCGAACGCCATATCAGGCGCGCCGATCATCATCGGGATCTGCCAGTTGGCGAAACCGACGAACGCCGGCATGATCGCGCCGAACACCATGATGAGGCCATGCATGGTGGTCAGTTGGTTGAATACTTCGGGACGCCAGAACTGCAACCCCGGTTGGAACAACTCGGCGCGAATACCGAACGCCAGTATTCCACCGATAAAAAACATCGTCAGGCTGAAAATAAGATACAGCGTGCCGATGTCCTTGTGGTTGGTCGTCTGGACCCAACGCATGATGCCCGACGGATGATGCGCGTGATCGTCGTGGCCGTGTTCGTGTGCGTGCGCTGCTTGCATGGGGGTCTCTCCTAAAGCCTATTTGCGTAATTTCTTGACGTCGGCGGGCGACACCATGTCGCCGGTCTTGTTGCTCCACGAATTGCGCTCGTAGGTCAGCACGGCCGCGAGATCGACGTCGGACAATTGCTTGAACGATGCCATTGCACTGCCGGGTTTGCCGTTCAACACTATTGAAATGTGGCCATCCTTGGGTCCGGTGGCAATCTTGGACCCCGACAACGCGGGGAACACCGGCGGCTGGCCCATACCGGTCGGCTGATGGCAGACCTGACAATTGCCCGCGTAAATCTTCTCGCCGCGCACCTTCAATTCATCCATCGTGTAAGTCTTGTTCGGATCATCCGCCTGCGCCGCCATTTTTTTCTTTTGCGCGGCGATCCACTCGGCGTATTTCTCCGGCTCGACAACTTCGACCACGATCGGCATGAAACCGTGTTCCTTACCGCACAATTCGGCGCACTGACCGCGGTAAATGCCGACCTTGTCGGCCTTGAACCAGGTGTCGCGCACGAATCCGGGGATCGCATCCTGCTTCACACCGAACGCCGGCACCCACCAGGCGTGGATCACGTCATTGGCCGTGATGATGACGCGTATCTTCTTGCCCACCGGCACGACCACGGGATTATCGACTTCAAGCAGATAATTTTCGTAGGGCTGGACGACGTGGAAAAACTGAAAAGCATAACGCCGCATGACGGTTCCATCACAGACATTTGGCTGGAAGAGGCTACTGAGACGAGCAAGGATAGCGTCAAGCAATTAATCAAACGACAACGGGGCGGGGATGAAAAGACGCCGAAGCGGATCACGCTTTCATTCAACCCAATATTACAAATTCATTGGATATATCAGGAATACTTCGCGGGCATTGGATGGGCGGATACTCAAACACATTACGAAGGCGACGGGTTGAGTATCCTAAAAACCACGTATAAGGACAACCGTTATCTCACGCCAGACGATGTGCGCGATTTGGAAAATGAGACAGACGAATACTATTATCGCGTCTACAGCCTGGGGGAGTGGGGGGTTTTGGGTGACGTTATGGACGCGCGCACAGTCACCCCGCCGTGCGTGGTTGATTTGTCAGTTTTACCCAAAGAGCGCGCGCCGTGCGCCAAGTGCGGCAAGAAGCACCACATTTACTGCGGCGCCGACTTGTGCCTCACGC
>CAIYOW010000042.1 GCA_903927955.1 uncultured Methylococcaceae bacterium
CACCGTGGTCGATGACGGCACCTTGTCAGACCGCCGTGGCTCGCTGAGCATTGATGACGAAGGCACTGCCACAGAAAATACCGTATTGATAGAAAACGGCATTTTAAAAGGCTATATGCAAGACAAACTGAATGCCCGCTTAATGGGGGTCAAACCCACCGGCAACGGGCGGCGCGAATCTTATGCCTGCCTGCCCATGCCACGCATGACCAACACCTACATGCTGCCGGGCCTACACGACCCCGAAGAAATAATAAAATCAGTCAAAAATGGCCTATACGCCAAAAATTTCGCGGGCGGGCAAGTGGACATCACTTCCGGAAAATTTGTCTTTTCTGCTAACGAAGCCTACCTGATTGAAGACGGGAAAATCACCCGCCCAGTCAAAGGCGCCACCCTGATCGGCAATGGCCCCGACGTATTGACCAAAGTGTCCATGGTTGGCAACGACCTGCAATTGGATACCGGTGTAGGCACCTGCGGCAAAGACGGGCAAAGTGTGCCGGTCGGTGTCGGCCAGCCCAGCTTAAAAATTGACCAAATAACCGTCGGTGGAACGGGTGTTTAAGCCCTACAAAACAACAGGCAATCCAGTGCAAAACCAAGATCATATCCAACAACAGATAAACCCGCTCAAAGACATAGTCCAACGCTTGTTGGACGAAGCCAAACAACAAGGCGCGACCGCCGCCGAAGCGGGCTTAAGCCAAGAAAACGGCTTATCCGTCACGGCGCGCTTGGGTGAAGTGGAAACCATCGAACACCATTGCGACCAAGGCTTGGGCATCACCGTCTATTTTGGCCGGCGTAAAGGTTCTGCCAGCACCACCGATTTATCGCTGGCCTCCATCAAAGAAACCGTCAGTGCCGCGTGCAGCATTGCCCGCTACACCAGTGAGGATAGCTTTGCCGGATTGCCTGATCCAGCTTTATTGGCGACCGAATTCCCCGATCTGGATTTGCACCACCCGTGGCCTATCCATGCCGATGCCGCCATCGCCCTTGCCATTGATTGCGAAAATGCCGCCCGCACCCACCATAAAGAGATCACCAACTCCGAAGGTGCCACCGTCAATACCCATCAAGGTATCCGAGTGCTAGGCAACAGCTTGGGCTTTTTGCAAGGCTACCCATCCACCCGCCATTCCTTAAGCTGTTCGGTATTGGCGCAACGTGGCGACAGTATGCAACGCGACTACTGGTTTACCGTGGCCCGTAATCCGGCCGACTTGGCACCCGCCCAAGCGGTCGGCATAAAAGCCGCCGAGCGCACCTTGCGCCGCTTGTCGGCAAGACGCTTACCCACCCAGCAATGCCCCGTCATGTTCAGTGCCGAAATTGCCTCCAGCTTGCTAGGTTCGTTCATAGCTGCCATTAGCGGCGGCGCGTTATACCGTAAATCATCCTTTTTGCTGGATGCTCTGGACACGGCAATATTTCCCGACTTTGTTCAGATAACCGAACAGCCGCACTTACTGGGCGCGTTAGGCAGTGCCAATTACGATGGCGAGGGCGTAGCCACCCAAAACCGGGTTTTGGTTGAAGATGGCGTGTTGCGTAGCTATGTGCTAAGCAGTTACTCTGCCCGTAAACTGGGCTTGCAAACCACGGGCAATGCCGGTGGTGTGCGTAACCTGACCATCACCCCAGGCGAGCAGGATTTTAACGGGCTACTAAAAAGCTTGCACACGGGGCTGCTGGTCACAGAACTGATGGGGCAGGGGGTCAACAACGTAACCGGCGATTATTCGCGTGGTGCAGCGGGGTTCTGGGTGGAAAACGGCATTATTTTATATCCCGTTGAAGAAATTACCATTGCCGGTAATTTAAAAGATATGTTCAAACAACTGGTTGCCGTTGGCAATGATGTCGATTATCGCGGCAATATCCGCACCGGCTCGTTATTGCTGGAACGGATGTCGTTGGCGGGTGAATAAATAGGCAATGCGTTAAAAAAATTGGCTGGTCGCGGGCCCGGTCTGCCCCTACAACCAGCCCTTACGCTTAAATATCCAATACGGCGCAATGCCCGCCAACAGCATTAAAAACAACGCCCCCGGATAACCAAACGGCATATTCAACTCCGGCATGTTTTGAAAATTCATGCCATAAATACTGGCGACCAAGGTAGGCGGCAAAAATACCACGGCAGCAATAGAAAAAATTTTAATGATCTTGTTCTGTGCAATATTGATAAAACCTTGCGTCGAATCCATCAAAAAATTGATCTTATCAAACAAAAAAGTAGTGTGCGCCATCAGCGTCTCAACGTCACGGGCAATCTCCCGCGCGTTTTCTTGCAGCTCAGGAAAATTACGCAAATGCCGTTGCAAAAAGGCGATAGAACGCTGCGTGTCCATCAAGCACAGGCGTATTTTTCCATTGCTGTCTTCCAGTTGTGCCAATTGGTCAATCGCCAGCTCCAAATCCGAACCAATTTCTTCCAGCACTAAATAACTCACATCCTCCAACTTGCGGTGAATATCTTCCAAATTATCGGCAAGATTTTCCACTTTTTGCTCAAAAATCACCACCAACAGCTCTTGCGGGGAAAAAGCCTCAATCTGCCCACGGCGCGCGCGCATCCGTAGCAGCCTAAAATCCGCCAAAGCGCCTTCACGAAAAGTGATCAGCCGCTCGTTTTGCAAGATAAATGCCACCGTTGCCGTTTGATGGCGGCTGTCATGTTGCGCCAAAAACAACGAACGCACATGAATACCGACCGAGTCAGTAAAATAACGGGCGGAAGACTCAATTTCCTCAACCTCTTCAGATTCCGGCAATTCCATCCGTAAAAAAGCTTGTAGCTGGTTGCGTTCCTCCTCGCTAGGGTCGTGTGCATCTATCCAAGCCGCTGGCATCGGTATATCGCCGCCATTAAATGCATGTTGCGAAGCGGCCAGTTCCTTCAGTTTGCCTGCTTCAATGGCAAATAATCTCAGCATTAAGGTAGTTCCATCATAATTTTTTTAATTTTAGCCAGCATTTGTTGCTGTTGTTGCGGGTTAAGCTTGGCAAAATCTTGCTCAAATTGCCCTAAACCATAAGCCATTGCCGCATTGCCATTAGTATTGGCAGCCACACCACAATCGGCAAACACCCTAGTGATAGCGGGCTGTGCGTCATCCAGCAACATTTCAGCGGACAACACCTTTTTAATCAGCGTATAAATGCGCACAAACACTTTTTTGCCCGCCAACAGGTCATCGGCAATACGTTTGGCATCCTCATTAGTGTAGCCCCTACGCTTGGCATCGGCAAAAGTGGTGAAGGTCAATTTTACAGCATCACCTTGGTCAATCTGGTAATCCATCACAAACGGGCTGTTTTGTGACTCAATCAGGCTTTCGGTCTCAACCACCGCCTGCAACTGCTGTTGTTTGCAGACAATTTGCAGCTTGATATTATCGTAAAGGTTGCGGTCAGGGCGGGGCGACTGTGCCAAGCTATAGCTTTGGTTGGTCAACGGGTCACTGAGTTGCTGATAATGCCAGCCATCGGCATAACACGGACTTGCACCGAGTAAAGCCACCCATAGGCTTAAGGAAAAAAAACAATCACGGGCGGAAAAGTATTTTTTGTTCATTGTTATGTTCAGTACCAGTAAGGTGGACAGGCTTTTCATGCTTATGCCGCAATAAAAACACAAGCGTCAACGCACTATCATACCCCCCATCAATGCAAACGCCCTTGCAGATAACGTCGCAACACATCCAGCGACAACAATGCTGCTTGCTGTTGCTTATTGGCAGCTGGCCCGGATAACCGGTGCTGTGCCAAATGGCTGGCATCCGGTGTCAATAAATAAATGCTTATGCCCGTTGCTTGCCCTCGGTCCGCAAAACCTTCCCTATTGTCAGTGAACAATTGCACCAACGCACAATCAGCCCCGCTAGCAAGCAAATCCGCCGCCAAACTTTGTGCAGTCTCCGAGCCATCGCACACCGTATCCTGCAACGCCACGCCTTGATAATAGGCGCTGCTCAGCAACCAATCCGCAGTCAGACATAAACTGCCCAAGCAACCACGGCTAACCGTTTCCAATACCGCCAAACTTAGCTGGCGTTGCCGCATCAAGCCATCAATCACCCCGACCAGATCACTGCACTGCCCCGTGCTACTATCGTCCACCGCAAACACCTTATCACCTAATGGCGCGGCAACCGCATCGGTTAGCTGGTTAAGCCGCTGTTCGGGGTAAGCATGAGGAAACAAAAGTTTTATTTGCACCTCACCCAAGCTGGCGCGGTAGCCTATAGCCACCTCCTCCGGCAAAGTAATCGGCCTAAGCAATTCCTGAATGGCAGACTCACCAATACCCACAGTCTTAAGCGTAATAAGCCGGTCAGCCGCCAAACTAAAACGCGTGTTTAAGGTAGGCAAAATGCGTTCCGCAAACAAATGGCGCATTTCCGATGGCACCCCCGGCATAAACGCAAACCAACACCGCCCCGCTTGCACAGCAAACCCCGGCGCCGTACCCAAGGCATTATCCAAGCGCAGCGCCCCTCTTGGCAATAGTGCCTGCTTGCGGTTAGAGTCGGGCATCACCCGCTGGCGGCGGCTAAAAAAATCTTGTATTTGCGCGAATGCCACCTCATCAAATGCCAGTGGCAGACCAAAAGCTTGCGCCACTGCCTCGGCGGTCAAATCATCCGTGGTTGGCCCCAAGCCACCGGTACACAAACAACAATCGGCACGTCCGGCAATTTCTTTCAGCAGCCCCACCAAATCATCCAACTTATCACCCACAGCAGTATGGCGCGTCACCAAAAACCCCAGTTGCATCGCCTGTTGCGACAACCAAGCGGCATTAGTGTCGGCAACCTGCCCGCAGACAATCTCCTCGCCTTGTGAAAATATTTCCAGTGTTGGTTTCATAGTGCTTGTTCCAAATAATGTTCCTAAATCAGCCAACGTCATGCCCACACGTTAAGATGCAGCTCAATCCAAGCTTGCAAAAAAACGGGTTTGCTTGCGTGGCACATTGTGTGTTCCGTTATCATAAAAATACATCATAATTTGTATGCCATAAAAATAGCTATGGTAGGCATGATTTTTCCAGTTTTTACTGGATTGTTATCATTATTGTTATCATTTATAGAAACCCATCTCGGGTAGCCCTGACCAACAAATAAACACCCCTATGCAATATAGACGTGCATTCACGCCAGGCGGCTCATTTTTCTTCACCTTAGTGACACACCAAAGAAAACCCATGTTTGCCAATGCCGAAACGGTCGAGGTTCTGCGTGACGCATTCCGTAGCATCCGCCAATCGCGCCCATTCGAAATTGATGCAATGGTGGTTATGCCAGACCACTTGCATAACATTTGGACATTGCCGCCTGACGATGCCGATTTTGCTACCCGTTGGCGATTGATTAAAACGTGGTTCACCAAACACTGCGACCCCGTTTTGCACACCGTACCCGACCACGCCCGCAAAGCCAAACAGCAACAAGCGGTATGGCAACATCGTTATTGGGAACATCTGTTACGCGATGAGGAAGATTTTGCCCGCCATGTTGATTATATCCATTACAACCCCGTCAAACATGGTTTGGTCAAGTCACCAATCGATTGGCCCTATTCCAGTATCCACCGCTATATTGCCTCCGGGGTTTACCCACCCAATTGGGGGCAAGGCCATATCCCATTAGAAGGCATAGGGCATGAGTGACACCCCATTTAACGTAGGTCGGGTTTACCCTCAGGGGCATAAAAGCGATAGCGTAACCCGACATGGCGCTTCAATTTGGCATTGCTTGTCGGGTTACGTTTCACTAACCCGACCTACTTCGACTAAAACCGACGCCGAAAACGGCGATTTATTGTTCTTTGGCGCCGACAAAGCCAACATTGTCAACGAAGCGATGGGCGCATTGCGCGTCAAACTGGGCCACGATCTGAACCTGATCGAAGGCGATTGGAAACCGGTCTGGGTGGTTGACTTCCCGATGTTCGACTGGGATGAAAAATCAGGCCGCTATAACGCCATCCATCATCCTTTCACCGCCCCTAGCTGTTCGGTTGAAGAATTGGTTGCCAACCCCGGCAGCGCCTTGTCACGCGCTTATGACTTGGTATTGAACGGCACCGAAGTTGGCGGCGGTTCCATCCGTATCAACCGCCCCGCGATGCAACAAACCGTGTTCGGTATTTTGGGCATTGGCGAGGAAGAAGCCCAAGACAAGTTCGGCTTCCTGCTCGACGCACTCAAATACGGTGCGCCCCCACACGGTGGTTTGGCGTTTGGCTTGGATAGGTTGGTTATGCTGATGACCGGCTCGTCTTCAATCCGTGATGTGATTGCCTTCCCTAAAACCCAATCCGCCGCTTGCCCACTGGTCAGTGCCCCCGCTGTTGTGACCGATGAACAACTGAAAGAACTGGGGATAAAGCTGCTAAAACCTGCCGGAAAAGACAAAGCTTGATCTGTATTTTATGGATTAACCAATAAAACAAGCCGTTGTAGGGTGGATTCGCCGCCAGGCAATCCGCCACAACGCTGCCAAGGCGGTTTGGGCTGTTGCGGGTTTTTATGAGGTGCATCGGTAAAAGGTGGTTTGCTGACGCGAAACCACCCTACGTTGCTTTCCATATACGAATTAGAAAATAGCATTAATTATATACCCGCAAGAATTTAGTTCTTTTGCAACCTTAAGCTTCCATGCGCCGTTCTCATCAAGTGGAACGTAAACAACCCCATTGATATCATTGGGGGTTTCAATATCACCTTTAACTAAACAGCAAACATTTTCACGACCTAATTTTGCCAGAAAGTTCTCCACACTGCACCACACCGTACAGCCAAAAGCTCCTCCTCATCCTCTCTCATCGGTTCAGGAGGGTATACGGACACTCGCG
>CAIYOW010000043.1 GCA_903927955.1 uncultured Methylococcaceae bacterium
ATCACCATGTGCACGCCAAAGGTCAGCGCGATCACCGTCATGATTAACAGTGGCAACGCGCCGCCGTGGTTTAGCATTAACTGCGGCAAACAGCCTTCGCCGTTTTCGCATTGCTGCAGGAACAGCCAGCCTAAGCCAATAGCGGCAATCAGCAGCAGCAGGTTAAAGAAATGCCGGCCCGGCAACAACAACGGCTTGCCGCTGATTTTTTCGCTCAGTTTGCAATAAGCAATCACCGAACCGGAAAAAGTCACCGCACCAATCAGGATGCCAATGTATATTTCAATCTCATGAATGGTTTTTTCCACACCACTTAAGGAGGAGGCATCATCCATAAAATTGGCAAAACCGATCAGCACTGCCGCCATACCCACCAAGCTGTGCATAATGGCGACCAATTCGGGCATTTGGGTCATAGCCACTTTTTGTGCCAACACCGCACCAATAGAGCCACCCAACAAAATGGCCACTATTAAAATGGGATAAGCGGTAGGGGTCACGGCACTGCTTAAGGTGGTGGCGATAATGGCAATGGCCATTCCCAACATGCCGTAATAGTTGCCTCTTCTGGCGGTTTCTTGGTTGCTCAGACCGCTAAGGCTAATAATGAACAGGATGGTGGCAACAATGTAAGACATCGTAACTAAACTTTGTGGCATGATAATCTCCTGTTATTTTCTGAACATTTCCAACATGCGTCGGGTGACTAAAAAGCCACCGACGATATTGACCGAAGCAATTAATATGGAAATCCCGGCAAGGCCCACAACCAGCGTGTCGGTTGCCGATACTTGCACCAAGGCACCAATCACAATAATGCCGCTGATGGCATTGGTGACGCTCATTAACGGTGTGTGCAGCGAGGGCGAAACGTTCCAGATAACTTGATAGCCAACAAAACAAGCCAGTACAAACACGGTAAAATGTGCCATAAACGAAGCGGGGGCAACCGTGCCCAGCGCAAACAACGCCGCTACGCCGATCAACGGCGGCAACAGTTGCTTGACTACGCTGGCAGCAGCGGATGGTTGCGGTGCTGTTGCCAATACCGGCGCGGCGGGCTTGGCAGCGGGCGCGGCTGACAAAGTAGGCGGCGGTGGCGGCCAAGTGATTTTGCCTTCTTTAATAACAGTTGCACCGCGTAGCACTTCATCATCAAAATTGACATGGATGACACCATCTTTATTAGGGCACAGTTCGGTCAGCAAGTGCCGCAAGTTGGTCGCGTACAATTGGCTGGATTGGTTGGCAAGGCGACTAGGCAAATTGGTGTAGCCGATAATGGTCACATGGTGCTTGACCACCACTAGGTCTTTTTCGGTCAATTCGCAATTGCCGCCTTGTTCGGCAGCCAAATCAACTATCACACTGCCCGGCTTCATGGATTGCACCATCTCGGCGGTGATCAATTTGGGTGCCGGTTTGCCGGGAATCAGCGCTGTGGTGACGATAATATCCACTTCTTTGGCTTGTTGGGCAAACAAGGCCATTTCGGCGGCGATAAATTCCGGCGACATGGTTTTGGCATAGCCACCCGTGCCACTGCCTTCTTCCTTGAAGTCGAGCATCAAAAATTCCGCATCCATGCTTTCAATCTGCTCTTTCACTTCGGGCCGAGTGTCAAACGACCGCACAATAGCGCCCATGCTTTTAGCCGCGCCAATCGCCGCCAAACCGGCTACGCCCGCGCCAATCACCAACATCTTGGCGGGTGGGATTTTACCGGCAGCCGTGATCTGCCCAGTGAAAAAGCGCCCGAAATGCTGCGCGGCCTCAACAATGGCACGGTAACCGGCAATATTGGCCATGGAGCTTAAGGCATCCAGTTTTTGCGCCCGCGACATGCGCGGCACACTGTCCATCGCCAACACAGTGGCCTGTTTTGCCGCCAGCTTATCCATTAGTCCGGCATTTTGTGCGGGCCAGATAAAGCTGATCAAACAGCCGCCTTCGCGCAATAAATCGCATTCGTCAACACCTAGGGCGGTATTCAGTTCGGGGGCACGGACTTTCAGCACAATGTCCGACTGTTGCCAGAGTGTTGCGGTGTCCGCCACAATGGTAACGCCAGCATCTTGGTAAGCTTGGTCAGACAAGTCCGCCGCGTCACCCGCGCCGCTTTCCAAGCTGACCGAAAAGCCTAGTTTAATCAATTGTGCAGCCGCCTCGGGGGTGGTGGCAACACGTTTTTCACCGGCGTGTATTTCTTTGGGTATCCCAATCTTCATAAAATCTCCTCATAATTATTTTTATCGTTATTAGCTATTTTTTTGGAGTGCGGAGTTAAAGGCATTGATTTTATTGATAGCCTTTGGTATGAGCATAGAAGATTAAGCAATGGTTTTCAATAAAAATCTTGTTTTGGCATTAAGGTGGGTATAACAACGCATCTTAAATATAGTGCCTCCCAAAAAACAAACAATAGTTTAAGATGGTGGCTATCAAAAAAGCAGGCAAAAATTGAAGCACAACATAACAATGATCGAACAGCCGCATAAGCACAGCTGCCAACTCCCTAACAACCCCATAACATACCCGTCCGCCGTAATTGCCTGTTCACTTACCCTGGCAAAGCTGCCCAGTCTGCCCCTATTATTAGGCGTATCGGTTTGCCACCACCGCTTATTGTCTGCTGGTAAAAGCTATAGCCATGTGCTGGCATGGGGGCGCAAACCCAGTGCTGGCTATGCCCACAAAATAGCTAAACAAAAAAACTTGCCCGTGCTATACATAGAAGACGGCTTTTTGCGTTCGGTAGAACCCGGCAAGCAAGCCATGCCCTTGTCGCTAGTGGCAGATAACCTAGGCATTTATTACGATGCCAATGGCCCGTCAAGCTTGGAAGTATTAATAAAGGCGGATTATCAGGCCGGGCAAATCCAGCGCGCCCAAGCGTTAATCAGTCTTTGGCGCAGCGCCCGTGTGTCCAAATACAATTTTGCCAGAGACTACCCACGGCCCTTGCCCAAGCCTTATGTGCTGGTTGCCGATCAGGCCAATGGCGATCTGTCCATCCAATACGGGCAAGCAAATGCCCAGAGTTTCCAAACCATGCTGGATGCCGCTTTGGCGGAATATCCCAATTGTAACGTTTTGCTGAAAGTCCACCCCGATGTGGTTTTGGGTGCGAAGTCAGGCCATTTTGATGTTGAAGCGTTAGCCAAAAATCCGCGTATTAAGGTTTGTTCCGATGCCGTGCATCCGGTCAGTTTAATTGAACAGGCCGAAGCAGTGTACTGTGTCACCTCGCAAATGGGCTTTGAGGCATTGTTATGGGGCAAGCCAGTACGCACGTTTGGCATGCCGTTTTATGCCGGTTGGGGCTTGACCCATGACCACTTGCCTAGGCCAGAACGTCGCCACCCAGTGGCTTTAGAGCCGTTGGTTTATGCCGCACTGATAGCCTATCCCCATTATATGGACCCGGAAACCTTAGAGTCTTGTACCGTAGAGCGGTTGATAGAATGGCTAGGGTTGCAGCGACGGATGCGCGGGCGTTTTCCGGCGATTCTAGAAGCCAGTGGTTTTTCGCTGTACAAAAAACCGTTTGTCAGGCGATTTTTTCAGGGCAGCACGCTTTATTTCGACCGTAAGCCCGCGCATCGGGCAGCTGATTCCGCCTCTATCGTATGGGGTAACAAGCCCGCCCCAGCCGAAGTCCTTGCCTCAGCCCGCGCTATTATCAGGCTTGAAGATGGCTTTATCCGCTCAGTCGGCTTAGGTGCCGATTTGATTGCCCCGCAGTCTTTGGCGATGGATAGCCAAGGCATGTATTACGACGCCCGCCACGTTTCCGGTTTGGAATATCTACTACAAAACACCTGCTATAACGAGGCGTTGCTAGAGCGGGCAAAACTGCTCCGAACCCGTTTGGTGACGGAAGGCTTGAGCAAATATAACGTAGGTTCAGGCACTTGGTATCGGACTCAAGCGGGCAGGTGGGCAAGCGGCACATTGATTTTAGTGCCGGGGCAAGTGGAAAGCGATGCTTCGGTTATTTTTGGCACACAGGGCATTGCCACTAATCTGGCTTTGCTTCAGGCCGTGCGGGCGGCAAACCCCAACGCCTATCTGATTTACAAACCCCACCCCGATGTGGTCGCTGGCTTGCGCCAACCAGGCAGCGGCGAGGCAGATGTGCGGTTGTTTTGTGATCGGATACTGGTGGATATTGATATGGCGCATTTGCTGGAGCAAGTTGACGAGGTGCATACCCTCACTTCGTTGACCGGCTTTGAAGCTTTATTGCGGGGTAAAAAGGTGGTGTGCTACGGCTTGCCTTTTTATGCCGGTTGGGGTTTGACCGAAGACAAATTGCCGTTGCCCAGACGGTCACGAAAACTGAGTTTAGATGAACTGGTGGCAGCCGCTTTGATTTTGTATCCCACTTATATCAGCCGTACTACCAGAAAATTCACCACCCCGGAACGGGTGTTGGATGAATTGTTGCTCAGGCGGGAACAGACCGCCGTCCGTTTACCGTGGTGGCGGGTACTGTTGCGTTATTATCTAAAATTAGAAGCCCGAGTGATGCGGTTTTTTAACGGCTAAACCACTTGGCAGGGCAAACCGGCAGCTTTTAACAGCCGCATAGCCAGTTCATCAATACTGAGCGGTTGCGGCGGGTTTACTGGGTTCTGTTGGCTCGCCATCCGGCTGTTCCACAGTGCGTAATCCGTGTAGCCATCCGGTGTGCCTAATTGTCCGTAAACGCTTGCCATAATAGGCACATGGTCGCCATACCAGCATAGGGTGCTTTGTTTGTCTTGCTCTTGTTGGCGATGCCGTAATTTTTCTGTGAGCCGTTTCACCATTAAATCAGCATTTTTAAGGTGGCGCAGGTATACCGTTAAATCTTGGCAGTTGGGGGGAGGGGGCAGGTGATGGAACTTTTCCAAATCGCCGCTGGCAGGTTTTTCAAGATGCAAGGGGCCATGATTTTCCATAGTGATGACAAAAATAAAAATGGGCTGTTGGCTGGCAGTGTCCAGCAGTTCGATAATTTTGTCAGTCACTGCCTCATCGCTGGTATATTGCCCATCCATTTGCCCAGCGTTAAAAGCTTTAATGTCGATAAAATGGTCGAAGCCCATGCGCGGATAAACTTGGTCGCGCTGGTAAAAACTGATTGGGTAGGGGTGGATGCAGACGGTTCGGTAGCCGAGTTGTTTGAGCAATCCGGCAAGGTTGGGGATGCCTTGCTTGGCCAACAGGCGGTAAGGGTTAAACTGGTGTATGCCCAGTTGCTGGCCAGTCAGGCCGGTTAAAAACGCGCATTCGGTGCGTACCGTGTTGGCTCCCCAAGCAGGCACTTGCAGTCGGCCGTATAGGCAAGAGTCGGCTTGTAATTGGTCGAAATTGTCGAGTACGTTGGCCTTGATGCCTGAATAATAAGGGCGGGGGTCAAAAAATGATTCGCTTTGCACCACGATAATATCGCTAAGATTATCAGGTAGGCTTGGGGCTATCGGCAAATGGCTAAAGTGATTTTGGCTAAAATCATGCCGATCGTACTTTTCGGCAAATCCATAATGCCAAAAAAAAGCGAATTGCCCCAATTGCTGCAAATCTTCATTAGGTTTATAAAGTATTTTGGGCGAGTGGTGATGGGCAAGGCTTATGCACAGCCCGCTGGTGGACAATAATGCCATGCAAATAAGCAAAAAAAACGCTAGCCCCAATGTGCCTGT
Source organism: uncultured Methylococcaceae bacterium (assembly GCA_903927955.1). Lineage (GTDB taxonomy): Bacteria > Pseudomonadota > Gammaproteobacteria > Methylococcales > Methylomonadaceae > Methylovulum. The sequence goes on from CAIYOW010000043.1 coordinate 5,691, forward strand.
TAAGGCAGGTTCCAAGCCAATGCCCAAGGCGATTGCAGCAATAAATGCCAGTGTTGCTGTTGCCGTGCGGGTGATGCCCAGAAAAGGCAGGTATAGCCTTGGATGCTTGATGGCATCGGTAAAATATTCAAAATCTTGGAAAATAAAGGCTTCCTGTAAGGTACTGAATTTGGCCTGATGGACTAAAACCAGTAAGTATTGCATAGCAAGTATAAGGGCTACGGCAAACCAAGGGCGTTGGCACAGCAACAATAATAGCGTAAAAAGCAACAGCCAAATGCCACAGTGCAGCAAAATGCTGGGCAGGCCACGTTGCCGTAACGGCAAAGGTTTGGGCTGTAATATCCGTTCAGGTAGCCATGACAGGCCAAGGCCGCACAGCAAAGGCCAAGCAAGGTTGTGCAGTTCGCTCATATCAGCCGTGGTAATTGAACCACGCCAGCAGTTGTTGTGACCAGCTCGCGGGCAGGGCAGACAGTAGCCAAGTGCCCGCATTGAGCGGAAAGGGGAAGCTTATTCTGCCACGGTTTTGTTGCAAGCCTTTTACAATGGTGCTTGCGGCCCGCTCAGCCGTCCAGACAAACGGCTTGGGGCCTGGCATATTGGCACTCATGTCCGATTCGACGTACCCCGGCATCACCACATTAACCTTTATGCCATCCTGTGCAAGCCAACCGCGCATGGCTTCGCCATAAGCTTTTATCGCCGCTTTGCTGGCGCAATAACTGGGTGTCACCGGCAAACCATAATAGGCCGCCAATGAGCTTATCAGGGCTATTTGCCCGCTACCACGCTGGCGCATGGCGGGTACTAGGCCATTGACTAAAGCAAGGGTTGATTTAATGTTCAAATCAATTAGGGTATTAATGTCATGCCAGCTTTCACCTTGGCGTTGCTGGCCATTATTGATGTTGATACCGGCATTGGCGATGACCAAATCAGGCAAATTTTGCCCAGTAAGTGCTTGTAACCATTGCTGTAGCTGTGCAATATCGGTCAAATCCAGCACAACACAGGCCACTTGTGCCCCCAAAGCTTGGCAGTCTTCGCCCAGTTTGTCCAAGCGCCCCCGATCGCGCCCCTGCAAAATAATATACCGGCCGGGGGCCGCATACGCTTTTGCCAATGCCCCACCAATAGCGCCACTAGCCCCGGTGATCAATACCGTAGATTTAGTAGAGGTCATAGCAACGTTCCAATGCACATTTTTCCTGAGTTAGGGCTTGGGCAGCATGGTAAGCCGCTAATTTTGTGCCTTCTTGGCTGTATAGGCTACCGTTGATTTGCGTGGCGTAGATTACTGTTTTGTGGAAGTCAGCAAACAATAGTGGGTCTGGACAGGGTGCTTTTGCCCAGAAATCATCCAATGGCCCTTGAAAAGTCAGGCCATCCATACTAAAAATTGAGTCCGCCAGGGTGATGGTTGGGCGGTTGAGCGCCAAGGACACGCCAGCTGTGGTGCTATTGACCGTCACGGTGCCGAGCGCGTGTTGCAGCAATCTTCTGATATCGCCGCTTTCAAAATAGACAGTCCGTCCCACCATATCGAAGGTGGACTCAAGATCACGGATGATTTTTTTATAATCGATCTGGCCTATATCGAGCGGATGGTTTTTGATGACCAGATAGCTGTGTGGCGGGGCATGTTGCGCAAAAGAGGCCATGACAACTTTAACCGCTTCCGCCATATTATTAAAGTTTGAATAATGGGTGATTTGGGCATCGCTGTTGAGTTGTAGCGGGAACAAATAGAAGGGCGTTTTGCTGGTTAGCAGTGCGTTCAGCTGTTGTAATTCTTGCTGTTTAATAGTGTTGATATGTACAGTCCGTTTTACAAAACCGGTATATTCAGTGTAAATGCTATAAGGCGAGTGGGTGTTGTAATAAGGGGTCAATAAGGGATTGCACACCCCGGCAAGATGATAGATGACATCATGTAGCGCTTGTGGGGCGAAAGACGATTTAAAATCTTGTGGTGGACGTTGTTCTGGCAAGCGTTTGGCCACTCTTTTATACCAGTCAGGATGCCGTGGCAGCAGGGAATGGCCATTGACCCCATCGCATTCCAAGGTAATCCAGTAAGGCCGGAAGTAACCGCATTCCACTACAAAAGTACGCACACCAAACGGTGCGGCATTATCAATGGCGGGTTTATGCACCGGTCGGCAATTGCCAAATATGATTTGGTCGGTTATGCCATAGCGCGTCCAGACGGCGGCCATAAAATCCTGCAAATTGACCAAACGGTCACGAAATATAAGGGATTTTTTGGTTTGCCAGTACAGCAGGTCGCCGCTGTTGAAGTTGATTTTATGGACAGCATGACCTTGCGCCATTAGCTGGTCGGCAAGGCGGGAAAAAAGTGGCGAACAAGGGCCTTGTAAAAAAAGAAATGAACGCTTGATGTTAGCCAAAAGCGCATTCCCAAGTCATCGGCCGATTAATGCCGGATTGTTCACATTGCTTCATGGAGTGCCTGAATAGTTTGGTCTATTTGCTCCTCGGTATGTCCACAAGAAATAAAAAATCTTAATCGGGCGCTTTTTTCCGGGACTGCAGGATAAAGTATGGGCAGTACATTGATGCCCTGTTCAAATAGGGTTTGTGCCAGCTGTGCGGCTTTAGCCGAACTCCCGGTCATAGCGGGTATGATAGCATATCCTTGGCTGAGCCCCGTGTCGATGCCAGCGGCTCGCGCTTGTTGGAAAAAATAACGGGTACGCGCTTGCAAGGTGCCTACACGGTCTGGTTCGGAGCGGATAATCTGCAACGCCCTCAGTGCGGGTGCGGCGACTTGTGGCGGCATACCTACGCTATATAAAAAACCCGGCGCTAAAAACTTTAGGTGTTCAATCAATGCAGATTCACCGGCAATAAATCCGCCACAACTGGCTAATGATTTGCTGAGTGTACCCATCCAAATGTCAACGCTTTTGCCGTCAATACCGAAATGGTCGCGAATGCCTAAGCCCATGCCACCTAAAACGCCCAAAGAATGCGCTTCATCAACCATCAAAAAGGCATGGTGTTTTTCTTTAATGGCAATAAAGCTAGGCAAGTCGGGAATATCGCCATCCATGCTGTACAACCCCTCAATAACAATCAATACCCGCTGATAATGGTGGCGTTGTTCGGTCAGCAGGCGGTCTAACGCTTCATGGTTGTTATGCGGGAAAGACAGGCGTTTCGCACCGGACAGTTGGGCACCGGCCCAGCTGCTGTTATGGATAAATTCATCATGCAAAATCAGGTCGTTGGAGCCAAATAAATAACTAATGGTGGTGACATTGGTGGCATGGCCGCTGACCATGACAACCGCATCGTCCACACCATAAGCATCAGCCAAGGCCATTTCCAATTGCCGGTGGATAGCCCGTTCGCCGGACACCAAACGGCTGGCGGAAACGGATGTGCCATAGTGGTCAATGGCGACTTTTGCCGACTCTGATACACGGGCATCACCGGCTAGTTCCAAGTAATTGTAACTGGCATAATTGATGTAGTTGCGCCTGTTGATTTGGCTGGTGGCACCAGCGATAGTGTCATGTACGCGAAAAAAAGGGTTGCTGATGCCTAATTGATTGCCGCCCTGATGGATAATTTGGATTTTCTTATAGCCAGGATACTGGTCAAAACGACACCAATCTTGTTGATTTTGTATATTTTTGTTAGTAGGATTTTGGCAGTTCCTGTCATGCTCAGTAGCCTTTAGCTTACGCTCCAAAGCTTGCTGGATCAGTTTGTCTTTAAGCTGCTTGGATAAGCTTTGTGTCGCCATAAGTTACTGACCGATTACTTTAACGGGACTTTCAGTGTCAATGGCATGAGCCAAGGCAATCAGTTGCTCACTGTTGATTGCAGAGCTATGGCGTTGAGCCAATTCGTGGATGTGATCGCTAGTGGTGATGGGTTGATAGGTACTGCTATCGCCGCGTAATTTGCCGAGCAAACGGCTTGCCAGTTTGTTTAAGGTAGCCGCTTCGCCCAGTTCCATCACTGGAATTTGCACATCAAAACGCGCTTCGATTGCAAGCATCAGTTCAACCCCCATTAACGAGTCCAAGCCCATGCCATACATAGACTGGTTTACGTCGATTTTTTCTTTGGCGATCAATAAGACACGGCTTAGTTCTTCTTTCAGCATATCAACTAAGCGTGCTTGCAGTTCCTCATCAGATAGCGCGTTTAAAAGCTGCTTAATATCTGTGTTTAAGTCTTCGGTGTTATCCAATTTGCGCTTGCCGCTGGCCAGCCCGTTAAATTTTGGCGAGTGGGAGTTACTGATATATTTGCTTAAAATACGCCAGTCATAGTGGCTGAAGCCAAGGGTAGGCGAGTTTTGCAAGAGCATTTGCTCCAATGCATCAAGAGCTGCCGCCGAATTCAAGGCTGCTCCGCCCATGCGGCTTTGCAAGGTGTCTTTGATGGTTGCATTTCTAGCTAAAAAACCCACATCATCAATCGCACCCCAACAGACACAGGTGGCGGCAAGCCCCTGTTGCCGTCGGAATGCCGCTAACGCTTCCAGCCACAAATTGGCGGCAACATAACGGCTTTGCCCGGGGTTGCCAAACAAGGTGGTTGCCGAGGAATATAGCACAAACATGTCCAATGCTATGTGCCGGGTGAGTTCATGCAAATGTTGTCCGCCCAATATTTTGGGATTTAAAACCTTCTGGATTTGTCCCAAGTCACCGTGGCTTGCCAAACCATCTTCAATGACTGCAGCGGCATGGATAATGCCTTTAAGAGGCGGCATAGCCAGTTGGCATTCGGCCAATAGGCCATCTAATGCAGTTTTGTCGCAGACATCACAGGCACGGGCCAATACGTTTACACCTTGCAGGGCAAATGCTTTGACGGCTAATTGCGCTTCCTCAGAACCGGCCCCGCTTCGGCCAATTAAAATCAGATGCCGCGCACCTTTTGCCACTAGCCATTGTGCGGTGCGTAAACCAAAACCACCCAAGCCGCCGGTCACCAGGTAACTTGCATCGGGATAAAGGTGCAGCGATTTTTTTGTGGCAGTTTTAGGGGCTTTGGCAAAAATACCATTATTGTATGTGACAACCACTTTGCCGATTTGTTTTGATTGCTGCATGTAGCGGAATGCATCAGTTACTTGATGGGCATCAAAAACCGTATAAGGCAAGGGCTGCAATTCACCGCTATTGAACAGTGCCATCATATCAGTGAACAATTGTCGCGCCAGTTCAGGGCGTGCTTGCAGCAATTGGTCGGCATCAATGCCAAAGTAACTGATATTGTTTCGGAAAGGCCGTAGGCCAATGGTCGTGTTTTCGTAAAAATCACGCTTGCCCAACTCCAAAAAACGGCCAAAAGGCTTTAGCACCTGAAAATTCCGGTTGATCGCCTCACCTGCAAGCGAGTTTAAAACTACATCAACACCTTGGTTGTTGGTTGTTGCCAAAATTTCCTCGGCAAAACTGAGCGATCTGGAATCATGGATGTGTTCAATACCTAGCAAGGTAAGAAAATCACGCTTTTCAGCGGAACCCACTGTGGCAAAAATTTCCGCGCCTAGCCAACGGGCGACTTGTATGGCGGCAAGGCCAACCCCGCCCGCTGCACCGTGTATCAGCACCTTTTCACCCGGCTGTAACCGTGCCAGATGGTGGAGGGCATAAAAGACGGTGAAAAAGGCACTGGGCAGCGTGGCGGCGGCGGCAAACCCCAAATGCTTAGGCATTGCCGCAATAGCGTTAGTCTGGGTATGGACTAAGTTGCTAAAACTAGCCGGGCCCATACCCACCACCGCATCGCCCGGTTTAAAGCCAACCGCTTTATTGCCCACCCGGGTAATCACACCGGCAAATTCCAAGCCTAATGATGCGCCGACATAGCCGTTTTCGACCGCTTCATCAGCCAGCAATCCTAGCGCGTACATAATATCGCGAAAATTTAGCCCTGTAGCCTTTACGGCAACTTCAACTCTGTCGTCGGCAAGGCTTGTTATAGGTTTGGCTTGCCAGTGCAAATTGCGTAGCTGGCCCGGCAATTTAAAGCCTAGTTCTATTTTAAGGTCACTGTCGCCGCTATATGCTAGGGTTGGCGCGGTCAATTGGCTGCGGCTGCGTAGTCGGGGCACAAAGCGTTTGCCTTGCTGGTCAAGAAACACCTCCTGTTCCCGGTTATTTGCCAGTAGCTCGCTACAAATAGCCGCCAAGGTATCAGCATTGATGAGGCCAGTGTTGCCGCTAATGTCCAAAAGCCGAATATGGCAGTGGCTGGATTCATTCATCAGACTGCGTCCAAAGCCCCAAAGTGCTGCATCATTGGCAATTTGCAACGGCATGTCGGCAAATGCCCGTGGTTGGTCACAGGCATACAGGCTGCTGACATTTTGGGTCAATAACCATAAGTTGATTGGGTTGGCTGTGTTTGCCATAGCCGCTTTGCTGATTTGCCCCGCCAGCTCGCAACGCTGCGTTTGCGCGCTCGGATCTGTTTGGGCAAACCCTGACAAATGCACAATATGTTGGATATTTTCCAAGCTATCAGGCAATTGCCAGCACTGTTGGCTATAAATCACAGCTTGCCCCTGCTGTACTAGCAGCTTGCCAAGCTGTTTGGCGAGTATCCGCTCAGGCTCGTCTGTCCCTGCCATAATAAGCCAGTTGTTTATGGGTAGGGCAGGGAGGGGCGTTGCCAAATCAGGGCTCAGGGCAGTTAACAGAAACACGCCAGACTGGCTATCTGGCAAACATTCGTGGCTTTGGCAGTCGGTGAAGTGATAGCCCTCAAGCTGTTTCAACCATTGTCCGGCCGACAACTGCGCTGACTGCCCTGTTGTCTGCGCTTGTAACACAAAGTCGACCCAACTAGCGGGCTGTAAACCTATCAACAAAACAGGGCTGTTAGCGGTTAACAGCCGTGACAATTGGTTTAAAAGCTGCTCTATAGCTTCGGCACTGCTAAAATTCAGCAAGATTACAGCAAAATTTGCAGGGTCATCAGCAAGGGTCAGATTATCTCCTGTTGGTTCGTCCAGACGTATTGTTTTGAGAGCTGGATAATGGTCTTGCAAGCTTTCGGCGGCATTGATAGCTTGTCCGGACAAACCGACAAAGCAGTAATCGCATTGTGTCAAATCCAATTGTGGACAAAGTGCGCTGGCAAATTCAGGGGCATCTGCACCGGCTTCCAGAATTTTTAAACGGCCACCGATAGGCAGTTGGGCGATTAATTGGCGGCATTGCTCAATTAGCAGGTTATTGACTGCCTGCTTACTGGTTTGTTTAAAAACAGATTTGACAATAGCTGCGTAATGATCGCTACTAATCGCGAGTGTCCCTGTTTGATGGCCTCCCTTGATTGCTTCTGCCAGTCGCAGACCCGCCCGACCAGCCAGATGGGTCAGGTCAAAATATTCGGGATATTCGGCAACCAAGGTATTCCAAATGGCTTGCGCTGAAAGTTCTTGTGGTTGGTCTGGTGGTGTTGTTTGCCAGCCGCCTTGTTGTGCAGTGAAGCTTAAGTTTTCGACGGCAAGCGCAACTCCCAATTGTAGCCAATGGCTTAAACGGGGATTATTTTCGCAGCAGCCCATCAGTATGGCTTCAGATAAAAAACCAGAGGCATCCGCTAAACAGCTTAATTTTTCGCTAATAAATTGCTGGCATAAGCTGTCCAATAGCGGTTCAACTTCTTGGCTATAGCGGCTAATATTTGTGTCTTTCCTTAAGTTAGGCAAATAAGCTTGCAGCCATTCTGGGCCAATTGCCAAAGCTGAATGTGCCGCCGTTAAAGGGGCGGCAGTCAGATGATAGTCTAAATAATGCGGTGTGGGTGGGGCAGTATGATGCAGCCTAACCGCCCTAAAACGCACGGCTTGAAAAATAGCAAGACAATTGGCACTGCTATCAAAAATTGCAAACTCAGTATTTAAGGAGTGTGCTGAGCGGTGTATTACGGTTGCTTGGGCGCAATAGGGAACGCCCTTGTCAGCTCGTATTAGGATGTTGCCTATCTTAACGGGTACAAAAGTAATATCTTCATAGTCCAGCCATTCATCGCACAGGATTTGGAAAACTAACTGGAATGCGCCATCTAAAAAAGCGGGGTGGAGGTAATAATCATTCTGTCCGTTAGCTATTGATTGCGTAGGTTCAAAAACAGTCAAGGCACTTTGCCCATCACGCCAGCCATGCTTAAGTGTTTGGAATGCCGGGCCGTAGTTAAGACCTGCGTAGCGGGTCAATAAATGGTGGCTGTTGCGGTCAAAATCGGGTGTGCGTGTGGGTATGGATGGACAGGCTATGGCAAGCTGTATGCCGCCCGCGTCGGACAAAATGCGACCAGCCAAATGCGCTACCCAAGTGGTCGAATGCGCCAGTTCGCGGCTGCTTAGTGATAAGCGGCCATCACTTGCAACTGTGCAGCGGACAACTTTGCTTATATCAGAGCTAAGCACCAGCGGGGCGCGGATTTCCAGTTCCTCAATAGCCAAGAATGGCCCAGAGTGCAGTTGGTGGGCGGCTGCCAAGGCAATTTCAGCGAAGCCCGCAGCGGGAAACAAAATAGCACCGCCAATGTTATGGTCTTGCAGAAATGGCTGCAACTGGGTGTCCAGTTGGTTTTCCCATTGCCGTTCATGTTGTATTAAAGGGTAGCCCAGTAATGGGTGGCATTTTTTTCGGGTTAATAAATGATACGATTCTGTCGTGTAAGGATGCCAATAGCTTTCCCGCTGCCAAGCATAGTGTGGCAGATCGACCCGTTTTCCCCGTACTGGGAACCAAAAGTTGGTTTTAAGGCCCGGCTTGTTGTCCAAGCAGCCATTGATTAGTGTGTGGGCGCAGCACGCGTGGAGCTTGTCAATACCGCCTTGCCCTCTTGTTAAGGTAGGAATAACTGTGCCTTGCACGGCATTTGCCTTAAGGCTGTCGTGCAAATAAGTTTTCAGGATGGGATGGGCGCTGATCTCAATAAAGGTGTTGATGCCGGTATTGAGTAGCGCGTCAATACTTTGTTGAAAATTGACCGGTTGGCGAATGTTGTGCCACCAATATTCTGCGTTCAGCTTATCGCCCGATAAGCGCGTTCCGGTAACGGTCGAATAAAAGCCAATGCCACCTGTCATCGGTTTAATTGATGCGAGCGAATCTCGGATACCCTGCTCAATCACGTTCATCGCCGGGGTATGGAAGGGATAATCTAAGTTTAAACGTTTGTGGAACACGCGCTGCGTTTGCAGTTCGGTCGCTAAACTGACCAGCTCCTCATAATCACCCGCCACCGTCACACTGTGATGGCTGTTAATACAAGCGATAACAGTTTTCTGCAAGGTCAACTGCGCCAATAATACTTGTACCGCTTGCGCACCTAAACCAACCGCCATCATTTCACCCAAGCCTTTGGTTTGGCTCTGGTAATAACTGCGGTAGTAAATAACTTGGACGGCATCGGGCAAACTCAGCGCGCCACTGGCCCAAGCGGCGGCCACTTCCCCCACGCTATGTCCAATCACCGCAACTGGCTGGATACCCCAATCACGCAACACTTCGGTTAGGCCAACTTGCAAGGCGAACAAGGCAGGTTGCGCCATTTCGGTATTTTGATAACGGTTATCGCCCAGTGTGCCGGACAATTCTTCTAGCAGGGAATAATCTGCGTATTGGCTAAAATAGCGGTCAATTTCGACCAAAGTTTTCCTGAAAATGCTGGATTGCTCCAACAACACCTGCCCCATGCCTTGCCACTGGCAACCATTGCCCGCAAACACAAAGACGGGGCCTTGCGAGTCGGCAAAATGGCTACCGGTATAAATACCTATTTTTGTTGTGTCACTTTGTCCAGTAAAGTTCGTTAGTTTTAGAATGGCCTCTTCGGTATTGCTGGCAAATAACACGGCACACAACGGGTGACGCTCCCGATGAAAAAATGCCGTATAGGCAACATCATAAAAGCTGTCCTGCGCCGCTGCAGACATAAAATTTTTTATTGCCAAGGCGTTTTGCTGCAAGGCGTGTCCGTCTTTACCGGACAGCACAAGCGGCAACCCAATATCGGTACGGCTATTAGGTGTGCCGGAGCGTTCTTTTTGACGTTGGTCTGGAAGGTTTTGCAGTATTACATGGGCATTTGCACCACCAAAACCAAAAGAATTGATACCAATCGTTAAGCGGCCTTGTGCGGGCAAAGGTAAGTTTTCTGTAACGGCCTGAACATTCCATTTGGCAAATTTGATGTTCGGGTTAGGATTTTTGATGCCGATGGTGGCGGGTACAATCCGATGTTTTAGGCAATGGATTGCCTTAATTAAACCGGCAATACCCGAAGCGCTTTCAAGATGTCCTAAGTTGCTTTTAACGGAGCCGATTAACAGGGGAGACCGGCGTTTTTGCCCTAAAGCAACGCCAATGGCTTGGGTTTCAACAGGGTCGCCAATAGCAGTGCCCGTGCCATGTGCCTCCACATAATCAATATCTTCCGGGGCAATGCCCGCTTGGGCATAGACACCCGACATGAGCTTGGCTTGTGCGTTGGGGTTGGGGATGGTGAGCCCCGTTTTGCTACCGTCGGTATTGACAGCACTACCGGCAACAACAGCCAAGATAGGGTCACCATCAGCAATGGCTTGCTGATAATTTTTGAGAAAAACTAATCCGCCGCCTTCTGACCTAACGTAACCATCAGCCGATGCGTCAAAAACATGGCATTGTCCGGTTTTCGACAACATGCTGGCTTTAGAAAAGGAAATAAAGCCGTAAGGGTGCAGATGCAGGCCAATGCCTCCCGCCAGTGCGCTAGCCACTTCGCCAGACCTGATAGCTTGGCAAGCTTGATGGAGTGCCACCAATGACGAAGAGCAAGCGGTATCTAAAGCAATACTCGGCCCATGTAAATCAAAGAAGTAGGAAATGCGGTTTGCGGCAATGCTGGAAAGGCTGCCGGTTGCTGTGGTCGGTTCTATCGCGCACAGGTCATCCGCCAACCGGTAGGCATAATCAACATTGGAAATACCGATATATACGCCACAATCACTGCCGCGCAGTGCGGCGGGCAAAACACCGGCACTTTCAAAGCTTTCCCAAGCAAGTTCCAGCAATATCCGTTGCTGGGGGTCGATCAACGCCGCTTCACGCGGGGAAATACCAAAAAATGCGGCATCAAATCCAGCGACATCACCAATACTGCCCGCCGCAAAGGTGTAACTGGTGCCGGGGTGGCGTTTGTCAGGGTGCAGAAAATTTTCTTGAGGCCAGCGTGATGCCTCTACTTGGGTGATTAAGTCTTTTTGGGCGAGAAGGTCATTCCAGAAGGTTTGTTTGCTGGTGCCCGGAAAACGGAACGAGTAACCTATTATTGCAACGCGGTTTTGCATGCTAAGGAATCTGGTCTTTGGTGGCTGGGTGAATAATAAATAACCAAGGGGGAAGGAGCAAAATAAGTAATGCCAAATTCGCTCAACAAATACCCGTACTCAATGACCATAAGAACGCCAAATATAATGACAAACCCTTATTAAAGGATTAAAAAAACAATTGGTTGCAAATAGTAGCCAAAAAAAGTTGCATAGTGGCGCAAGAGGTTGTAAGTTTCACTGGTATTTACTGGATAAAAATTGCTTAACCCCATTACTAGGAATGATACATGAAAAATATTACTTTATCAGCTAACGAAGCCAGTATTTTGGCGGGCAACAAATTACTTAAAAACACCTATTTATTGTTGTCAATGACTTTGCTTTTCAGTGCCGTCACTGCCGGTGCGGCGATGGCTCTTGACTTGCCCCACCCTGGTTTTATGATCACCTTGATAGGCTACTTTGGCCTGTTATTTTTAACCACAAAATTTCGTAACAGCGCATGGGGCTTGGTCTTTGTTTTTGCATTGACCGGTTTTATGGGGATGACGTTGGGGCCCATTTTAAACTTCTATGTCAAGGCCTTCAGCAATGGTCACGAACTGATTCTGATGGCATTGGGTGGCACTGGCGCGATCTTTCTGGGTCTATCGGGTTATGCTCTAACCAGCAAAAAAGACTTCAGTTTTATGGGTGGTTTTTTAATGGTGGGCGTAATGGTGGCTTTTTTGGCTGGCATTGGGGCAATGGTGTTTGCAATACCTGCGTTGTCGCTAGCGGTCTCGGCGATGTTCGTTTTGTTGATGTCAGGTATCATCTTGTGGCAAACCAGCGACATGATTCATGGTGGTGAAACCAACTACATCATGGCCACAATCAACCTCTACGTCAGCATTTTTAACCTATTCACCAGTTTGTTGCAGATTCTAGGTGTGCTAGGCGGTGATGACTAGGCGGCATCAGTATCACGTCATCAGCAAAAAAGCCCGGTTTGCACCGGGCTTTTTTGCGTCAGGCTTATGGCAGCAATTCCCAAGTTTTTCTGTAGGAAGTTTCTTGGCCCCAATTTTCCCATACAAAGCCAGGTTGTACAATCGGTTTGGTGGGGATAAAAAAAGTCACCAAATCGCCGGCACCGCTTAATGTGCGTCCGACCATGTGGAACAAGCCAGTTACAAAACCCGCTGTGGCGGCATAGCCGACACCGTCGGTTTTTTTGGTCACCATGACAGTTTTTGGTATCTCGGCGATTCCAGTCGCCGCATTAATGACCCCGTAACCTATCTTTGTGCCTAGACGGGATATGTAAGTGGTGGCGGAAGCAGTGTAAGAGACTGATATAAAAAGCACAAAAACGAGCAGCAATTGTTTGGATAGCGCGGGCATGGAATCCTCCAAAATAATTAATACAAACCTTCTGTGGATAGTAGCATACCTAAAAGGCTTTATACAGTGCTTGGCTTATCGGTTGGCCCGTTCGGACGATGGAGCAGAGACTAAATTGCCGTAGCGCAGCAATAGGCTGGGCAGCAGCAACAGGTTTAGCACAGTGGACGAAGCCAAACCGCCGATAATAATAGCCGCCATCGGCCCCATAATTTCCCGCCCTGGATTGTCGCTATTGGCGGCAATAGGCAACATAGCCAGCGCGGTGACCAAGGCCGTCATCAAAATGGATGGCAGCCGCTCTTGGGCACCTTGGGTGGCGGTTGCCAAATTCCAAGGCAAATTTTCAATTTCCAATAAATGCCGGTAATGTGACAATAACATAATGCTGTTGCGTACGGTGATGCCGAACAGGGTGACAAAACCCACCACAGAGCCGACCGACAGGCTGGCATTAGTCAGCCATACCGCCAACACCCCGCCTAACAAAGCAAACGGCAAATTTGCCAAGGTCAGCAGCATAATGCGCAGGTTACCGATAGCCATGTAAATCAGCATCAGCACACCGGCACCCGCCAATAAGGACTGTATGATGAGTTTGTCGCGGGCCTCGGCTTGTTCAATCGCTGCACCGGTATACTCGGGATAACTGTCCGCCGTAAATATGATCTGTTTGGCAACCTGATGCTTCAGCGTCTGCATGAATTCATCCAAATCTTGATCGGCTGCCACATTGCAGGTGATGGTTTGCAGCCGTTGTGCGCCTTGGTGCAGTATATTGTAGCGTCCGGCCCCATAGTGGATGTCCGCCACTTGCCCCAGTTTGATCAGACCGCCATTGGCTAAGCGGATGGGCAGTTGGGCGATGGTTTCGGCTTGGCTTTTGAGTTCGGGCGGTAGGGTGACGGCAATGTCGAAAACTTTATTGCCTTGCAGGTTTTTACCGACAATGTGGGTTTCGTAAGCTGTTTGTAAGGCAGCCGTGACTTGCCCCGGCGAGACTCCCCAGAGTGCCAACTGGTCATAATTTAGGCCAATTTGCACTAATGGCGTGGTCGGCTGCGAGCGTATTTGTACATCTTGCGCACCTATCAAATCCCGCATAATAGCGGCAACTTGTTGGGCTTTTTGGTCAAGCTCGGTCAAGTCATTGCCATAAATATTGACCACTACGGCGGCAGTGTAACCGGCAATGGTTTCATCGATGCGCTCAGTCAGGAAGGTGTTGACTTCAAAAGTAATGCCGGGAAATTCGGCCAGCACAGCGCGGATTTGGTCTTTTACGGCTTGTTGGCGCTTGCCTGGCAAAGGCTTAAGCCGCACCTCGTATTCACTGTAATGACTGCCATAGGTATCCGCACCCCGTTCGGCCCGCCCCGCCCATTGCGAAACCGATTCCACGCCGTTAATTTCCATGACTTGCCCGGTGATCTTATTGCCGATGCGCAACGACTCTTGTAAAGAAGTGCCGGGCAAATTACTGGTGTGTATCATGTAATGGCCTTCCCGCAAGTCCGACAAAAACTGGGTGTTCAGATAGCCAAAACTACTGATACCCGCAATACATAACACGGCTATAAACGACAACAGCACGGTTGAATGCCGGAAACAGCTTTGCAACAGCACGGTATAGCGGGGTTTTAACCAGCGGATCAGTGGCGGCTCTTGGTTGTCTGTGGCTGAGGTGTTGTCCAACAATAGCAAACATAAGGCAGGTGTAACCGTCAAGGCCACCAGCAGCGACACTAAAATAGCCAGGATATAAGACAGGCCCAGTGGTGCGAACAACCGACCCGCCACGCCACCTAAGGTCAACAGCGGCACAAATACCAGGGCCACGATAAAACTGGCATAGACTACCGAACTGCGCACTTCCAGTGAGGCGTTAAAAACCACTTGTTGGCGTGGCAAAGGTTGGGGCAGGAAACAGTTTTCGCGTAGACGGCGGAAAATATTTTCAGTGTCAATAATGGCATCGTCAACCACTTCGCCTAGTGCAATGGTCAGGCCGCCCAGCACCATAATGTTGAGGTTGGCGCCCGTTTCCAACAATACAAGAGCCGCTCCCATCAGTGAAATAGGGATGGCCAGTGCGGAAATAAACGCAGTACGGATATTGAATAAAAAAAAGCATAACACCAGCAGCACAAACAGGCTGCCTAGCAACAAGTGTTCGCTGAGGTTCTCCACGGAACGCTCGATATAATCCGCCGGGCGAAACAAATGGGCGTGGAACTGGATATGGGCACTGTTAAAAATGGGGGTAAATTCCTGCAACACGCTTTCAACTTGTTTCGATACCGTCAACGTGTTAGCGCCAAACTGACCGATCACCATCATGACAATCCCTGGCTTACCCATAATTTGCGCGGCACTTATGGGCGGTTCTGGGGCATAGCGTAGGGTTGCCACTTCGCCTAAGGTGGGGGGGCGCACGTTTTGGCTGGCGGGTGTGTTGACCACCAGTTGGCTGAATTGTTCCGGGGTGGCGGGCAAATCAGCCACCTGTACGGTGAAGTGCTGGTTACTGTTTTCGATAAATCCGCCGCCCGGGTGGCTAGCGGCTTGTGTGGCGGTGTTGATGATGTCATCCAGTGACAGGTTAAAACGCCGCAATTGCTGGGGGTCGGCCTGAATTTGCAATTGTGCGGTTTCGCCACCAAACACATTGACATCGGCAACACCCGGCACCGCCAATAGGCGAGGGCTGATAGTCCAGTCCACCAAGCTGCGTAGCTCCATCAGGCTTTTGCTGTCGGAATTTAGGCCGATGGTCAGCACCGTGGCTGAAGAGGATGATAAGGGAATGGCAACCGGTGTCATGCCGGGTGGCAAATGGCTGGCTACCCTAACCAGCCGTTCACTGACCAATTGCCGGTTACGGTAAACGTCGCTATTTTCTTGGAAGCTTGCGGTAATGACCGATAAGCCTTGGATTGATTCTGAATGTACCGAATGCAAGCCTACCAAGCCACTGATGGCCGACTCAATTTGCTTGGAAACTAATATTTCCACCTGCCCTGGGGATAAGCCGGGTGCTTCGGTTTGGATAATGACACGCTTGGGCGAGAATTCAGGGAAAATATCCAGACCCGCAGTCGTTAAACGGTAGCTGCCATAGAGCAACACCAATAAGGCAAGCGCTACGACAATCCCCGCATAGCGAATGGAAAAACGGACGAGGATGGACAGCATGAAGATTAGATATTAAGCAATGACGGGCTGAATATAGCATTACGGACAGGGGCGACCCGCATGATTGGCTATAGCGGTTGCTTACCTGTGAAAACTAAAAACTTTGCCAGCCTGAATGGCGAGTAGTTCCTCGAAAGCCAAGTAGCCGAACCCTGATAAAAAACACAACTCAATGATAAAAAAATAATTCCTGTTTTTTAGCCAATTTATCAAAAATCACGTTCCGTTAAGCCAGCATCTTTGAGCAATTTGCTCAAAGTTCCAATTTTTAAATCTTGATTACCATGAACGGGTACTGTCAAAATTTCAGTTTTGCTGGGATGAGTATAAATATGATGACTACCGCGAATCCGTTGCAACTGCCAGCCTTGTAAATGCAACAATTTACAAAAAGACTTGCTAGAAATGGACTTCATAATTCAATTTCGGCAATTTGTATTTGATTATTGCCCTTGATTCGCAGGGAAGCAACTTCTAACCAACCTTCCGCCGCCTCTTTTATATTAAATAGTGTTTCCTCAAATGTTTCACCTTCTGAAACACAGCCAGCAAAAGCAGGGATTTCAGCCCAAAAACCACCTTCTTCGGCGGGGTGAACCACAACCTGTAACTTCATAGTTGCTCCAACCTTACCAAAATCTCACCGCGCCCCATTTCTGCCATATCCCCAGCATAACGCCGTACCCGGTTAAATACAGCGGCATGGTCTGCAAATTTTGAATGCAATGGTGCGAAAGCTTTGAATAATAGCGGCAAAAAGGCCAAAGTGTGCGTTCCGCAATCATTGAAGCTGGCTGATAATGGCGGTGTGTGCCACAGCAATAAGGTGCCACGGTGCATGGCATAGCCCGTATAACGCCCTGTTTGTCCCATCACGGCAATCGTCCCTGCAATCATACGGGAGCCGCAGTAATCCCCGGTATTGCCTTCAATCAAAATGGTGCCGCGCCTTAAACAATCACCGGCACGTTCGCCAGCGTTGCCTTTGACCAAGATCAGCCCGCCTTTCATGCCCATTTTGTTGCCGGGCAAGGGGCCGCCTAAAAAATCGCCGGTGTTGCCCGCGATTTCCAGATAGCCTTTTTTCATTTCGCAACCGGCGTACAAACCGGCATTGCCGGTGACAGTTATGGTCCCCGCCGTCATGCCTATTGCCAGATAGGCACCGGCGTCGCCTTCCACGGAAATGCTGCCACCAGCCAAGTCTTTGCCGATGAAGTCCAGTTTCTCAAAACTGTTTTTGATGATGATATGCTGTGCATCTGAACCAGAAATAGTGAACAATTCATCGGCACGCAGCTTGCGGTTGCCGCTTTGCAATTCAATAGCGGCAATTTGGTCGGGGTCTTTTCCCTGTAGCTGGTGGCAGACCAACGGGGACATATCAACGCGCTGGGCGGGGCGGGTTTTTAAGGTGAAAGTTAGTGCGCTCATGCCATAATCTCCTGTAAATGAAAGTGGAACGGCCCCAGTTTACCGCCGTAATTGCCCGCGCTGATGCGCTTGATGCCCGCCTCAGCACCCAAATCGCAAATCGCCTGAATGCCCACGCGCATCGCTTGGTCAATGTCTTCTTTGCTTAAACCATCAATGACAATTTCCATCACTGACTCAATTTCCGGCGACAAATCAGTGGCGGTCATTCCTTTTAAGGTTGGGCAGAAGGCATCATTAGTTGAGGCGTTCAATGTTTTGTATTTGGAACCCACCTTAGAACCGGAACGCACCACCCCGCCAGGGAACGGCATAATCACATTAGGGATTTTCCGCATGGCATCAATAGCCGCTTCGCAAGCAGCCAATGCTTGCGGTTGCGATTCCGCCAACACCAGAAAATTACCACCGCCGACTGCATCGACTTGCCCAGTGGTTGCTTCCGTCAAAAACTCACCATCCATAACCGGAATCCGCCAGTAACGTTTGCCGTCGATCACTTTGGCAATTTGGAAGCCGTCGCCAAAATAGCGCAAGTTTTTACCTAAAGGGATTTTAATATCGCTGTAAATACCGGCAAACAGTGCCGAGGTCGGCGAAGTCAGCACACATTGCCCGGCACGGGTTTCCAATTGCTTGGCCAGCCCTTTGCCGCCCATAGCAAAAATCAACACCGCAACCCCAGGCCGCCCGTCCGGTGTTTGCTCAGGGCTTAATGTCCGTTCAATACCGGCCTCACAGCCACAAGCGATAACCGAAGTGGCAAAGCCCGTCATCGCTTGTGCGGCAATCAGCGCCCATTTTTCATTGTGCGCCGTGATAATGGCACGGGTCGCCTTCATCGGAAAAGCTTCCGCAAAGGTTGCGTCGATAGTTACACCGTTAATAATCATGGTTGCTCTCTTATTGAAATAGTTTAAATTCTGATTACGCAAACAGTAGGGTTAGCCATCGTGCAAAAGTTTTGGCAAGTTCATGGTCAGGATTCAAGGCTCTTGCCGTTATCGCTTTGCCTAACGGCATGCCCGGTTCATCTTGCCAAGCTCAAAACGTATGGATGACAGCTTTAGTTTTGTGTGTTTCGCTAAAGGTGGTGTATTGGCTGTTTTTGGCATCATTGACACATTTTTCAGCAAAACTAAGTGCTGCGGGGGCTGCCAATTTTATACAGAAATCTTCCAGCATCCCATCCAGTTGATTGTTGGGCATCAGCCAAATGCCTATTCGGGCAAATTTTTTCGTTGCATGTTCTGAAGCGGGGATAATAGTGCCTAATTGCTGAGGTACTTTTGGAATGGTTATGCCATCTTTTTGTAGCCTGTTTGTAACAGCTTGCCATTTTGCAGTTAAATTAGGGTTATCTGCGTCAATTACAATACCGATAATTTCTTGTTCAGACCGTTTAAGTAGCGACGATAGTCTTTTTAATGCCTTTTCATCAGAACCGCATTCGTATAAACCAAATAAATCTTCAGAAAGATTGTGATGCTTACAAATTGCTGAAATAACGTGACAATCATTGATGCCTTCGGTGAGCAGGACTTTAGGGCCCTCATGCTTAAAAGCCATAGACGGGCTACCGGACTTCGACATCAGTTTCTAGGGAATCCGCAAGAGCTTCAATATCATATTCCTCAGCAAAAATACTTTGATTACGGTTGTACAATCTGAAAAAAGCCCCAGTTTGCGGGTATTGAGTCCAAACTTTGCCAAATCCGGCTATGCAATCACGGCTATGCGTGGTACAAAACACTTGTACATCAAGTGTTTCTGCCAATCGAAATAAAACTTCCCAGACAGATTGCTGTACAGTCCAGTGTAAGCCGTTTTCAAACTCATCAATCAACAACACCCCGCCTTTGGCATTGACCAAGGCAAGGATTATGTGGAATACACGGGTTACGCCATCACCTAGGCTTTTGAGTGGTAAACGCTCATTTTGGTTGGCTAGTTTAACCACGGGCACACGCTCCCTTCTGTCACCGACAACAAATGCGAGACCTACTATAGATTTTTCAACGAACTTGAGCGATTCAAGCACATCTTTTTCCGGTTCTTGTAAGCTAATGGCATCCCATAATTCAGCCGCTTTTGTATCGGTAAGACCTTGTGTCGAGACAAACAAGCAAGGTTTACTTGGTAGTTCTATTTTAAAGCTATTTCGTGCCGTTATTGGAAGAAAACCGCGCTCTTCAGAAAAATACCTTTGGGTTACATTATTTTTTTCAGATATAACAAATATGTCAACGTCGTCAAAATAGCTAGTATTAGAATTTTGCAGCTCTTCTGGCTCTATTTTTCGTATGTTTTTTTTATCAATAGATTCTTCAACTATAAATGCCGCCGTTTTAACAGTTAAAGGAGCTTCATTTTCTTTAATGGCAATCGTAAAACCCGGGCTAGTCAAATCAGGTATTTTGTGCCCTTTAAAAAAATGCCTGACAGGATTCGAGCTAAGCAAATTTGGATAGTTCCGAGAATCCGAGCCATAGTTTTCTTGCCGCGCTATGATAATATCTTCAATAGCACTTAGCGAAGCATTGGAAACATAAAGCCAAACCGCTTCCAAAAACGCGCTTTTGCCCGCATTATTCCGGCCCACAATCAGGTTGACCCTGCCCAACCGCTTGATCGTGAGTGTGTCGAAAAGCCGGAAGTTTTCAATATATAATGAAGGCAGCATCAAGTTTCCTTAAGTGATAACCACTGCAATAACTGGCTTATACCGTCGGATGCACAGTCACACTACCCCGCCCATCTTCAGTAATCTCATCATCACTGATCTTAAAATTGTCCATTTTCATAGTCAGGTAACGGTCAAAATAGTCTTTTAAGCCTTTTTCCACCGACGGGTCAAAATCCGGTTTTACCGTATGGGTGGTGCCCCATTTGGTGGCGACAATGTTGCCATCCACCACCACCAACTCACCGTCTTTAAACACATAATCCGGTTTTTCAAACATGTGTTCACGGTTGGGGTTATCCGTATAAACAGTAATGTCCGCCCAATTGCCCGCCGCCAAACCGCCACGGTCTTTCAGGCCAATCAATCTGGCGGCACCGGCACGGGTCATAATGGCAATTTCCTGCAAACTGTACTCGCGGTCTATGGAAGCGAGCGTGGTCATTTTTTGTGCTTCAGGATGGATGGTCGCCAACATATCATTGCGGAACGACTTGTCCATCAGCAACCGGATCAAATGTGGGTAGCTGGTGAAGGGTGCGCCGTTGGGATGGTCAGTGGTCAAGAAAATGCGCCACGGGTCATCAACCAGCAAGAAAGTTTCCAAGCCGATGGCCCATTGCAAGGCATTGACAAAATTCTGGTCGCGATATTTGAACGGCACCACCCCACACCCCGCATCACATTCAATATCCATAGTCACCCATTTATTAGGGCTGGCATGTTTATGGTTGGCGTGTTGGCGCATACTATCGCCGGATGCCGTCACCGTTTGTCCAAATAAGATTTGCCCGACATCAATAGTGATGTTCTTATTTTTATTGATGGATTCGGCAATTTGTGCAGCACCGGAAGAAAATTTAAAGTCACCTTCTGTGCCATAGCTATGGAATTGGATATGCGTCAAATGCATAGGCAGGCCACCGATGCCTTGGATAGTGTCCAAGGTAGTTTGCACATTACCCGGCACACCCAAATTGCAGCCGTGCACATGCAGCGGGTGGCTAACCCCCAGTTGTTTAACCGCCGTTGCCAAAACCTGCAATATATCGCGCGGGGTTACACCGTAATGACAGTTTTGTTCATCCAAATCAAGCTTGCGTTGGTTGAATTTAAAGGCATTAATGCCGCCGGGATTGACCACTTTTACGCCAATGGCTTGGGCTGAATTGATCGTCCACGCCACATAATCATTAATCGCCTGTTGGTCTTTTTTGGCGGTGAGCATCCTGAGCAAATAATCATCACTGCCCAGCATCACATAACCGCCTTTATCCAAAATAGGGATATCCGCCATTTCCATGTGCGCTTGGCGGGCGTTAATGGGTAACAAAGCCGGTTCAAAACCCGCCGTATAACCCATTTCTGCATAACGGTAGCCGGTCACAAAAGTGCTGGGCATGGCATGACCACAACCGGAACGGCACAGGGCGGTGCGGGCGACCGGGTCGGAACGGTGGTCTTCGGGCAACAAGGTACGGGCAATATTACCCTTGCCGCCGCCAATATGGGTATGCATGTCAATAGCACCTGACATCACCACCTTGCCGTTAAGATTATATTCTTTATCGGGTGCAGCTTCAGTAGGGGCATGGATGATACGCCCGTCTTGTATGTAAATGTCCTGCTGTTGACCGGCTATGCCGCTGGCAGGGTCGTACACCGTGCCGCCAGTAAGTTTGATTAACATAAGTTATCCTCGTAATGCTTTGTGCAAATTGGGCGGGTGGGCGTGGTTAGTCCGGGCGGCAGCGTTGTTCAATGGCGTTCAGCACATCCGCAGTGCTAGGCAGGCCAGAATCGCGTAATTTTTTTAGCCGTATCGCCACCACATTGTCCATGCGGAAGGCATGACCGGCATGGTCAATGCCAGGGGTGCCCACAGGTATGTAAACATCCGGTTCTTTGCTAAATTTCATACCCGAACGGCCAATCACGATGGTCGGTATATCGGTCTCAGGCGGCACAGACAGGGCATTAAAGGCCTGCACCCAAACCAGCACATCGGCTTCGCCATCCGCCAGTAGCAGACGGGAGTCATTCAAGAACGGGTCGTATTCGGGATAACCACGGCTAAAGCGCGTCCTGGCCGGATAACCGGTAGTCCAGCCACACACTTGGTTAGCTGTTTGTTCGCCTTCCTTACCCGCCAAAGGCAGGCCGGAACAGCGGGTGTTCTGCATATTGATGTCTTTTACCATCGCCGACAGTGTTTGCACAGTCAGTTCAGCTTGGCTATAAGCCAGCGCCCCCGCCGCCCACGTCACCACGCTGTATTTAGCGGCCCGCAACTGTTCGGCAACCGCTTGTAAATCGGCAACGGCAATACCGCCTACACTGTCCACGCGCACCGGTTGGTTTTTCACCAATGCCCGCAACACCGCCATCACATCAGGCAGTTCCGTCAATGGGCATTCCAACACGCTCGCCTTAGTGCCGTTGGGCGAGGTGGAGCTGTCACCGGATGGCGCACGGCCCAAATAGATCACTTGCCGTTGCTTAGGGTCTTGCAAAAACATCGCCTCAGTCCACAAATAACGCTCAAAAAAGCGCGGCGCAAAGGCTTCCACGTCAGTGCCGACCACCAGCAACAGGTCGCAACGGTTTTTCACTTCCGCCAGCGTAGTGTTCATCCAGCCATTGGCTTGCATGGACAAGAAGTTATTGCGGGCCCCGACAAAATTCATATTATCAACCACCGCACCGCAGCGGTCAGCCAGCGCCAATAAACCGCGCATACCATTCACATCGGTGGCGCAGCCGCCTATCACGGGTAGCCATGCGCTTTGCAATAGCTTCGCTGCATGGCTTATGGCAGCATCCAAATCAACCTCTTGACCCGCCACGCGCGCGCGGGTGTCAACAATAGGCTGCTCGAACAGCGGTGTGTTGACCGCGCAACCATTGGCCGTCACCTTTAGTGACAAACCGTCCACGGCAATGCACAAGTCATCAGTGCCGATACCACAAAAAGGACTGGGTACTTCAGTTATTTCAGTCATTGAACTGTCCTTACTCGGTTGATAATATCTAAAAGGGTAGCATTAATGCTGGCCATTGGCGATATTTTAGCCTGAAATGCCAAGCTTGTCTTGGATAAGCGGATGGGCAGGGTGGGGGTATCGGGCGGTTGTGGCATAAGGCTTCAGATTGCGCGTTGCTAGGCGGCGCAATACGCTGGCGCTAGGGTGGTTTGCCATTGAGAAACCAACCTACAAAAGGTGGCTGTGACGGCAAACCGGCAAGCCGTCACAGCACTGTAGCAAAAAAATCGCCCGCTTCGCGTGATAGGCGGGCCCGCTTCTTGTAAAGAGGCCAATTCCGCCCGTTTCTTAACAGGCAATAGCTTCCTATCATCGTAGGGTGGGCAGGTTTTTTTGCCCACGCGGACAGCACCGGATTTGACAAGGTGGGCACAAACAGCGTGCCTACCCTACAAAAATCGGCTGTGACGGCAAACCGGCAAGCCATCACAGCACCCTGGCAAAAAAATCGCCCGCTTCGCGGGAAAAGAAAAGTATTAAAGGGTTAAATGGTTAAAAAGCCCGAACAGCGCGCACTGCAAACGGGAGGTACTTATTGTAGTCGTAGTTCGCGCTGTCACTGCCAAAGCCTTGGAACCACGTGTAGATGGTGTCGTTCTCACTCGAACTCCAGTAAATACTATCGGCAAAACCACCCACAACAGTTCTGTTAAGGTACAGTTGGTTAAGCTCATCCTTGGACGGCAAGTACCAGTCGCTATAACCGCCCAGCACCAGGTCGTCACAGAGTTTGGCGGCATAGCTGCCTGCCCCTTGAGCTTTGACAATGGCGGCGGTGTTGGCCTGGCCGGTGCCGATGGCGGTGCCGGTCGCCCCCGTGGTGATCCAACTGCCGTTATACCATTGGATGCCATTCGGGTAAGCGGGGGCTTGGTCATACGGTGCGGCAATCAGGCCGTGTTTTCCTGTCTTGTCAATATAGGCTATCTTGCCGCCTTGGTAGCTTTGGCCCAGGGTGAGTTTTGATGGGGTGTAGCTTGCGAAGACCACCTCACCGACCCCCAGTTGCTGGCTGTTGGGGATGCCACCGGCGTTGGTGCTGACCAACCCGGTCTTAGTGAACACCCAGCGGGTGCCGACATTGTTGTTGAGCATCAGTTGCACCCAGCCGTTGCTGGCGGCGGTTTGGTCAACGGTCACTTGGAAACAAGGGTAGCTGGGGTCGGTGCTGGAACAGCTGGTGTTGCCCACGGCATTGCCTTTGGGGTAAACATTATAGGTGGCGTTGGTTGAGGTGCTGCTGGCGGGTATTTGTATCCACAGCTGGTAAGTGCCCGCCTTGGGGGCTGTCCAATTGACGCTGCCGGGGCTGCCGCCGACCAGTTCGATGGTTTGCAGCTTGCTGAAAGCCGGGTAGACCGGCGTGCCGGTGGGCGTTGCCGCCACAGCGGCGGTCAGGTTAAAGACCACCAGCAGCAACGCGGCGGCTAGCTGGCTGATGGGGTTTGGTCGGGCGGTGTTTGGCTGCATGATGTGGCCTCAAAGATGTTATAAATACAGTGGCTTGCCCTAACGGGCAGGCTATTTATAACGTATGCCATTAAAGTTTTCAAGTGTTTGGTAGGGTGGGCAGGTTTTTGTGCCCACGCGGTTTTAGCTTAGCCACGTTCAGCCAGGCCCAAGCCAATATCAATCATAATGCACCAAAGCGTAATCCAACTGCGGCTCTTTCCCTTCCAACAAATCGGTAAGGAACTTCCAGAACACATCGGCGGAAGGTGGGCAGCCCGGCAGGTAGTAATCTATTTTGACCACTTCATGCAAGGGGCGGACTTTGTCCAATAATAACGGCAATTCAATATCACTGGGAATTTGCGGATTTTCCACGCCAATGCCATCCAGATAAGCTTCACTTAGGCATTCTTCCAGCGGAATAAAATTCCGCATAGCAGGCAAGCCACCATTAATAGCGCAAGCTCCGACAGCCACCAGAATTTTGCACTGTTTACGGAATTCGCGCAGGGTGTGGACATTCTCAGAATTGCACACGCCGCCTTCTATCAGGCCAATGTCACAACGGCCGCAATGCTCAATATCGGTGATGGGCGAGCGGTCGAACTCGACCCGCTCGGCGAGTTGTAGCAGGCGTTCGTCCAAATCCAAAAAGGACATGTGGCAGCCGAAACAGCCCGCTAGAGAAGTGGTTGCAACGCGGATTTTATTCGCCATGGGGATGCTCACTTGCTAGGCTGACTTCGTTTATTTGATGATGGTCGTAGACACGCTGGCCTATCGGCACTTGGTAAGCGGTGTGTTTGATTAAAATAGCACCGGTCGGACAGATATGCGCCGCCTTGTCGCCGCTATCCAAATCGCTGTCTTTTAGCTGACCGCTAGTAGAATTGACAAGCAAATGTTTATTGATGCCACGTCCACTGATAGCAAACACGGCTTTACCGTCATGCTCGCGGCTGGCGCGGACACACAGGGTGCAAAAAATACAACGGTTGTGGTCAATCAATACCTCAGGATGCGAAGCGTCCATAGCCCGATGGGCATAAAAAAGCGGGAAGTGGTCATCCAGCATATTTAAATGGTAAGCCACCGCTTGCAATTGGCAATTGCCGGTTTTTTCGCACGAGGGGCAAAAATGGTTGCCCTCGACAAACAGCATTTGGGTGATGGTTTTGCGGTCACTGTTCAGTTCTTGCGTATTGTTCAACACTTCTTGGCCTTCAGCGGCCGGAAAGGTACATGCGGAACAATTGCGCCCATTCACCTTAACCGTGCAAAGCTTGCAGCTGCCATGCGGGGTAAATTCCGGGTGGTGGCACAGGTGTGGGATATACACATCGGCAGCGGTCGCCGCTTGCATAATCGTCTGGCCTTCGGTAAACGGAATGGCTTTGCCGTCTATAGTGATGGTTTTACTCATAATCTTCTCCTACTTGCGCCAAATGCGCGGCGGCATCGTGCCTATCTGCCATACGCCGCGCCGTTGCCAAGGCGGCATCCAGATCGAAGCCAGGTTCGTAACTGATTTTTTTCAATTTCGCTTGGTACAGCTCAGGGTAACGGGCCAAGGTGGTCAGGATGGGGTTAGCGGCGGTTTGCCCTAATCCACAATGGCTGTAATTTTTGACCAACTGGCAGAGCGATTCCAGTGCCGCCACATCACCTGCTGAACCGTGCCCGTCGACAATTTTGTCCAACTGTTTTTTAAGCAGGGAAGTGCCGACCCGGCAAGGGGTGCAAAAACCGCAGCTTTCATGGGCAAAAAAGTGCGTGAAATTGTTGACGATGTCCAAGATATTGCGGCTAGCGTTGAAGATGATAAAAGAGCCGCCGGTAGCCAAATCTTCAAATGCCAATTTCCGGTCAAATTCTTGGCGGCTGATAAATGTGCCGGAGGGCCCGCCAACTTGTACGCCCAGCACATCATGTGCGCCACAGTCGTCCAAGATAGCTTGTATAGTTGTGCCAAACGGGTATTCGTAAATGCCGGGGCAGGCGCAATCGCCACAAATGCTGAGGATTTTAGTGCCTTTGGATGGCCCCGTGCCGATGCTGGCAAACCAGTCGCCACCCTGCACCGCCACTGCAGCCGCTGCCAAAAAGGTTTCGACATTGTTGACCACGGTAGGTTTACCCAGATAACCTTGTGTCACTGGATACGGCGGGCGGTTGCGGGGGATGCCCATTTTGCCTTCCAGCGATTCAATCAGTGCCGATTCTTCACCGCAGATATAAGCCCCCGCACCTAGGCAGATTGCTATATCAAAATCGAAGCCTTGCCCTAAAATATTGTTGCCCAGCAAGCCTGCATCACGCCGCTGTTGCAAAACGGCTTGCAGTGGCTCATGCAAGAACAAATACTCACCGCGCAAGTATAAAAAGCCTTGTCGGGCACCAATAATGGCGGCACAAACGGTCATGCCTTCAAACACTTGGTCGGCATAACTGTTCAACAATACGCGGTCTTTAAACGTACCCGGTTCGCCTTCATCGGCATTGCAGACCACATAGCGGGTGGTTTCGCTTTCTTCAGAGCAAAACCGCCATTTCATAGCGGTTTTAAAACCCGCACCACCCCGCCCGCGCAAACCGGCCCGGTCAATTTCTGTCAAGGTTGCCGCAATGCCTCGGTCAAATGTCGCTTGCAAAGCCTCGCCCATAGTCATTGTCCGGCTAAGCAGAACATCCGTTTTTTGTATATTGTCGTGCACAGCAAACAATTCACTAGGCCATTCCGGCAGCGGCGTTCGGGCATTGATCAGCGACACAATCACATCAAGCTTGGCACGGGTAAGCTGGGTCAAGGGCAAGCCATTGACCAAACCGGCCGGCCCTTGGTCGCATAAACCGGTGCAAGAAGTATTAGCCAAACTGACCAAGCCATCTGCCCGTACCGCACCTATGCTAACTTGCAGGCGATCTGCCAGGTAGCTGATAAGGTCTTGCTTGCCGAGCATCTGGTCAGTGATGGAATCGCTGATTAGCAGCTCGTATTGGCCTTGCGGCTGTAAATGCAGAAAGCTGTAAAACTCAACAATGCCGATTATTTGGCTGCGTGGCAGCTGCAACAAGCCCGCCAACGCTTCAATCGCCGGTTCGGGGATATGGTGATAACGGGCCTGCACCGCCCTTAGTATGGCTAACAGATGGTTGGCTTGATAGCCATAAGTCTTAGCGAGTTCCTGCAAAAATGCTGTCATGGTGCGCCGCCTGGGGATGAGGGATTGCAAAGTGGTATATATTGTAAGGGTATTTTGTTGGGAGAGGCTAAATTTTAACTGACCACGCTTGGCTACAGATCAGAACAATCATCATTGTGAAGATGTAAATCCTTTTATATGTTATTTCATTGTCGAATCTTCAGGTAGCAGGTGATGGCGGCGTTGACCGCTTCGGGTGATTTTTCGGCAAATGCGGCTTCTTGGCTGGACAGACGCAGGAGTTCTTTATTTTGATATTGAATTGATATGTACATCGAATAACCGTACACTAATAAAGAATAGAGGTCATCTATTATGAAACAAGAAGCTCACCGCACCGCGCGTATTGAAGCGCGAATCACCCCAGACGCTCTTGCGCTTGTCCGTCGCGCAGCCGAGCTGCAAGGTTGCAGCCTAAGCGATTTTTTGGTTACAGCGGCACAAACGGCAGCCTACAAGACGATAGAAGAAACCCATATCATTCGCTTGTCAGCCGAAGATCAAATCCGTTTTGTTGAACTCCTCCTCGATCCACCAGCCCCATCACCTGCTATTGTTAGAGCTTTTGAGCGCAATCGCGAACTATTTGGTACTAAGTGATACCGCCGTTTCATATAGAACGGCTTACCAGTGCGCATGATCGTTCGGGCTTTTGTTGTGGTACTGATGCCCTTGACCGTTATTTGCGTGAACAGGCAAGCCAAGATATGCGTCGCCGTGCCGCTTCCTGCTATGTCGCGGTTGACCTCCGCCACCTCCGCTTTGGCTAGCTACTATACGCTTGCCGCCGCTGGAATTCCGCTGACTGATTTACCAGAACACCTTGTTAAAAAACTGCCCCGCTATCCATCCGTTCCCGTTGCAGTACTGGGCCGCTTGGCGGTTGACACCGCTTTTCAGGGGAAAGGTATAGGTTCCGGTCTTCTGGGTAATGCGATACAGCGCGCTTTATATTCTGAGATTGCCGTTGCCGCGCTTGTTGTTATTGCCAAAGATGAACAGGCGGAAGCCTTCTACCGCCATCATAATTTTCTTAACTTTGGCAGTTTGCCTCGCCAACTTATCCTGCATCTTTCAGCCTATCGTTCTTTTATGTGATGTTAGCCTGTGTTCTGTGTTTATGAAAAAAGTGGCTAGACATATTCTGACATTTGGTAGCCGTTTTCCTTAAGTGAGTCCTATGCAATCGTCATGTGTGCCTTGCTGTTGCCTATTTTTCGGCATTTTCGCCGCCTCACCATTCAATTAGCCGACAAAGTCAAAAAGCTAATAATTTTTTTATTGGCTTCAGGTGGGTCAAGGGTCGTGTCAAGGATATAAATGCGCGCTTGGTTGATGCCCCCCTTGTCCAGCATGTATTTGGCTATGGCTTGCGCCCGCCATATTGCCAACCCCTTCAGGCGTTCTTCTTCGGGTTTGATGATTTCATACAGTTTTTGTTTGGCGACTTCATAAAAATCAGCATCTTTCTGATTTTTCAATTGCGGTGTGCCCAGTAGGGATTTGTCTGCCAGCAGCGGAAATTGCTCAATGAACATAGCAGCCAATAGGCGTTGGTAATCGCTTTGGGACAATTCAACATATTCCGGGCGGATTTTTTGGGCATTGATTTTATTAAGCTCATCGGCACGGCGTTTTTTCAGTTGGTCATACAACGCATCATCGCGGATTGCCGGCCAGTCCTGTGCTTGGTAGGCCGCCCCTTTTAATTGCAGATTCAGTTCAGGCCGTGCTTGCAGGGCTTTGGCAATAATATCCAGCTTGTCCGTTTCCGATTTTTCCAGTTTCGACTCACCGGCACTAAAGCTGATGGTGCTGATGTCTTTTTCGTGGCTGTCAAACAGCGAGGCCATCACCTTAAAGGGGGCTTGTGCCAACTTGGCCAGAGAATTAGTGAAGGCATTGTTGATCACTTCACCTAAGTTGAATCGAGGGTCTTCCAAGCTGCCGGACACCGGCACGTCAAAGTTGATTTTACCGCTGTCATCCTTCAATAAGGCGATGGCCAGTTTGATGGGGATAGTGACCGCATTGGGGTTGTCAACTTTTTCGCCCAATTCAAAATGGTCAATCAATAATTTATTGCTGGCGGTCAGTTGCTGGTCGGTAACCTTGTAATTTAAGTCTAGGTTCATTTTGCCATTTTCCACTTTATAACCGGCAAACTGCACCATATAAGGCGAAACCAGTGGCATAGGCAAGCCATTGAAGCTGACTTGAATATCGTAATTGCCTTTTACCGGGCTGATCTTCCCTTTGATGTCCACCGGTGCCAATTCATAGGCATTACCGCTTAAGGCCATTTTAATACTGGCATCACTGTCCGAGGCAATGCCGCTGGCACCACCATCCAAACTTTCGATGTGTGCGGCGAATGGCAAGATCAGCGAAAGGTCAGAAAAGTCCGATGACCCTTCAATAATATGCAGCTTGCCTAATTTATACCACGGTTTGCTGCTGTTGCTGGCGGTGGCTGCGGTGTTGGTTTGGCGGGTCGGGCCACTGCTCTTGTTGATGAGCAGGTTAGCAA
>CAIYOW010000044.1 GCA_903927955.1 uncultured Methylococcaceae bacterium
ACACAATAAGCCATTAGCTGAGCAGATTGTTTACTGAAACCACACCAAAAGCCGCTAATTTTAAAATTAGCGTAACAATATTTGTGTACAATCTGGCAACTATTGGCTGATTATCCTTACCCAACACTATCATCACTTGATACCTGCTGAGAAAAAATACAAATCCGGATGTCGTTAGACCTTCGTGCTTGCCGAATCCTACTCTGTTAACACCCTATCTTTGTTTTGCCTGTCAATGCCGAATATTAAGCTTATCTTGCCCGTTGCCTTATCACTGGCTATGTGGCTGCTACCCTGCCTTAGCCACGCCCGCCATGCCGCCATTTTAATTGATGCCAGCAATGGCAGCGTCATCCACGAAACCGATGCCACCCATGCCTGGTATCCCGCTTCGTTGACCAAAGTCATGACCCTGTACATGACCTTTTCTGCCTTAAATGACGGTACACTGCATCTTAACGACCTGCTCACCACTTCCCCCTATGCGGCAACCCAACCCAACAGCAAGCTGGGGCTTCGGAGTAACGAAAACTTAACCGTGGAAGAGGCCATTTTGGCGGTGATAACCCGTTCTGCCAATGACGCTGCAGTGGTCTTGGCGGAACACATAGGCGGTAATGAAGCCAATTTTGCCGTAAAAATGACCACTAAAGCCCATGAATTGGGTATGTTCGACAGCCATTTCATGAACGCGACCGGCCTGCCGCATGACTGGCAAGTGACCACGCCACGCGACATGGCATTGCTGGCATGGAAAACCCAACGGCATTTCCCACAATATTACCCTTATTTTTCTGCCCATAGCCTTCATTTTAGAGGCCGCGAGTGGCCCGGCATCAACAAATTCACCGCCAGCTATCCTGGCGCCGAAGGCATGAAAACCGGTTTCACCTGCGGCTCCGGCTACAATTTGATCTCATCTGCCACACAAAATGGCCGCCGCCTGATAGGCGTAGTCATGGGCGGCATGACCAGTGGCGAGCGATATAAATTGATGGCCCGTCTCATGGACAATGGCTTTGAAAACCCTTATGGCAACGGACAAAATATCTCAGCCATGGCCAATGGATTTTCCGGCTTGCCGCCCTACCAACTCAGCTGCGGCAATCATGCATCAGAAGCAGTAGGCAGCTATCCGGTCAGCCACCACCCCCATCACATTAGCCACGCTGCCAAGCATAAAACCAGTTCCCCCAAAAAACACCATCATGCCACCCCCATCCGCCCGTTAACCATGGTCGCCCGTACCCACCCCATTACAAGCAAACACAAAGCCACCACAAATCCCAAACTACAAAGCAAAGGAAACAGTAAAAAAACGCGCTATTTGGGCATTGCACATCGTTAAATGTCAAATTAAGCCTGCTTCTTGCTTTTGTCCAAGCACTGGTCAAAAGCCGCCAGTGCGAACAACAATGTCATAGTGGTTGGATATAACAAGTATTGTTCTGTCCAGTGCAAGCTAACCAACACAACAGGCATCAACAACCAAGGTTGTAAAACAACAGAGCTTGCCTGGTAACGCCGCATTTGCTGCAAAGTCACAATATCAATCTTATCGGCTTGGGCTATCAGATAAAGTGCCATAAAACTGGCGATAAAAACAAAATACAGCGGGTAAGCAAAAAACATCGGCGAGTCCTCCTTAAATTCAGGTTTCCACGCAACAAACCAGACCAGCAAAGTAGCCGCCGAAAAAATATCGTAACAAAACTGCGGAGGCACTTTTTTTGATAGCAGCGCTATCAACGCAACAACGGCAACACCCATGCCAAATTCATAAAAAACAGGCGTAATTAGGTCTGCTAGCCAAGGGCTTCCCGCCTGCACCAAAAAACACAAAACCAGACTTAACGCAATAAAAATCAACATGCCAATCTCCTATTATGACCCATTTAAAGCAATGTGGCGGACTTGCCTCGGTTATTGCTAATCCACACCGGATATTGCTTATCCACAGCTGAAAATATTGTAAAATTACGGCTAACAATCACTTACGGATACCCAGCCCATCCGCACAAAAAACACAACAAACTGATTAATAAAGACTTTAATATTGTATAAAAATACTACAAAGTAACAAACACATAGCAGTCTCGGTCACTTAGGGCGCTTTTCCAGACACTACCCACAGACTTATCCACAGGCTATGTGGAAAACCCGATAACGCATTGAATTAAGCAAGCCAAGATTGTTTTTCTAATGTTAGAATTAGCCCCAATATACCAATTTACTGAAAGCAACTGTTGTTGACAATCCTTTTAAATAATTGGCCAAAATATCCAGCCACACCCATCCAACAGATAAACAGGAGAAACAGATGATGAGTATTAAACAGCCAAAACGACTATCCAGTTGCCCTTTGGCTCTCATGCTGGCAATGGCTTTGCAAAGCTGCGCCACTACACCCGATGCCACTTATCCTGACGAACAATGGCAAGGCTGGAACAGAAACTTTCAATCATTTAATGATGGTGTTGACGACTATGTGCTAAAACCCTTGGCGAAAGGCTACCAATGGCTGACCCCTGACCTGGTCGATCAAGGCGTGACCAACGTTTACAGTAACATGGATGATATTGGTGTCACCATCAATGATTTTTTACAATTAAAATTCAGCCAAGGCGCATCCGATACCGGTCGCTTGGTGGTCAATTCCACATTGGGCTTAGGGGGGATGTTCGATGTTGCCGAACTGTTTTCCCTTCCCAAACATGACGAAGACTTTGGTCAAACTTTAGCAGTATGGGGAGTACCTTCGGGCCCGTATTTGGTGTTGCCATTTTATGGGCCAAGTTCGCCACGCGACACTTTAGGCCTGGTTGGCGACGCCCTTTTTAACCCGCTGACCTACATTTCAATCTTTGGCGATAGCACCGCCAGTTATGCGACTTATGGCGCCAAAGCCCTAGAAGTGATCGACCGACGAGCCGACCTGCTGACATCAGAAAAAATTCTCACCGAAGCCAGTGTGGATCGCTATGAGTTTATTAAGAACACTTACCGCCAACATCAGCAGTACCTGATTAATGATGGCAAGACTAAAGACGATATCGACCCACACGAGTTTGATGACGCTCCCAAACTTGGCAAGTAACAGTATTTTTAGTCATTATTTCCATTCTCGACTAGGATTGCCGAAATAAGCCCCAAGGATTGGGGCACTCCAGCACCGCCCTGATGCCTGAACCCAAAACTACCCACTAGCCGCTGACCTGACCGCTTAATCTAAACACCGACGATCATGAGCATATACTCCTTGCTGCGCCCGCTGCTGTTCTCGCTCGAAGCCGAACAAGCCCACACAGCCACCTTAAAACTGCTGCAAGCGGGTCAAAAAACCGGAGTGCTGCAACTGGCAACACCAACCCTAGTAGCAAAACCAGTCACGGTAATGGGTCTGGTTTTTGGCAACCCCGTTGGGCTGGCGGCTGGATTAGACAAAAATGGCGATTATATAGATGCACTTGCCACCTTAGGTTTCGGTTTTATCGAAATTGGCACAGTCACCCCCCGCCCGCAAACGGGCAACCCCAAACCGCGCCTGTTCCGCCTGCCCGAACACCAAGCAATTATCAACCGCATGGGCTTTAACAACTTAGGCATTGCTCATCTGCTGGCACAAGTGCAAAACAGCCTGTATCGTGGCGTTCTGGGCATCAATATCGGCAAAAACTTTGATACGCCCATCGCCAATGCCGCTGAAGACTACCTGATAGGGTTACGTTTGGCCTACCCGTTTGCCAGCTACATCACCCTCAACATCTCCTCACCCAACACCCAAAACTTGCGGCAACTGCAACAAGGGGACGAGATAAAAAACCTGCTGGCGCAATTGAAGGAAGAACAACAGCGGCTACAGCAAACCCACAACCGTTATGTGCCGCTAGTGGTAAAAATAGCCCCTGATTTAACGGATGAAGAAATTACCCATATCGGCAAACTATTGCTGGCGTACGCCATAGACGGTGTTATCGCCACCAACACCACAATAGCACGGGAAGCGATTGCAGGCCACCCACTTGCCCACCAAGCTGGCGGACTGAGTGGCGCGCCGGTCAAAGCGCAATCCACCCATGTAGTAAGCAGGTTATCGAGCGAATTGGGCGGCAAAATCCCCATCATTGCGGCGGGCGGTATTCTGACAGCCCAAGATGCCCAAGAAAAACTCGCCGCCGGGGCAAGTCTGGTACAAATTTATAGCGGCTTGATTTATCAGGGGCCCGAACTGATTGCGGATATTGTGAATAGCCTTTAAAACCAAAGCAATCGCTAAAACGGCGGGGGGCATACCCTTGACCGTTGCAGTTGGATAGCGGCCCGCAAGCAACACGGCCCGCTATGCCCTGTAGCTTACTTCATGCCCGCTTTAGTGAAACCTTCAGCAATGGCTTTTGCCTCTTTACTGCAAGTAGGGTGTCCCCAACCGCTGACACTGGCACCATTGGCAATGTCATAAACAATGTTATCGTCTCCATTAGCAGACACGCCGGCAGGTACATGGTCAAAGCCCAAAGCCTGACGGGTACGCCATGCGATATTATGGTCAGCACATGAGGAGTCACCGCTCACACCAATGGCACCCACCAACCCACCTGCTGGGCCGTACAATGGCAATCCACCGCCAAACACATTGACACCACCTATTTTGCCACCAACCATGGGATCATTGTCTGTTCCGTACTGTGCTGATGAGCCTCTATAAGCTACAGATACATCAACCGGATTGCTCTCTTGCAAACCGAATAAAGAGCCGCCCGGTTGCACGGCTGAAAAAATGTTAGCCGTCGATAAGGCAAAGTTAGGCAAGCTAAAAGCATTGGCAGTATTGGCTTTTTGTGCCGAAATGACACGGCTACCCGGCCATTGTTGACCACGGTTAGTACCCGTCATGGCTACAGCACAAACAACCCCATCCCTGTTAACCACAGTGGCCCACATATTAAAACCAAAGCCGCCGTTTTTATCGGCATTTTTTTGGACTTCAGCCAGTTTATCGTGCAAAACAGTATGGCTAGGCAAGCCTGCGCAAGGTGATACGGCCAATACAGTATGGGAAGTTAATGCGCCCAACAGGGCAACAGCACTTATAAAGCTAGTTTTCATAATAATCCTTGTCGTTAAATAATTATAGTCTTTAAAAAAAGATGCACAGCAGGTGCATCTTCTTGGATTATAAATATAACTTAAAGCCATTGTCAATTAGGTATAAACATGCTAGCTGAATGCCCGCCCCACAACGGGCGGGCGGGTGGGCAAGCGGTTAAAATTATCTCCCCAACACTTAAATAATTAACAAATATATGCGATAATACACGGTTTTAAATGCTATTTGGTTCAGCAAATAACCAGATATTTTTTGCATCGCTAAGGAGTGATCAATGGCCGCATTGGTTGGCATAATTATGGGTTCAACTTCCGATTGGGAAACCATGCGACATGCTGCAGATACCTTGCAGTGCTTAGGCATTCCCCATGAAGTTGAAGTTGTTTCAGCACACCGCACCCCCGACAAATTGTTCAGCTATGCGCAAAGTGCCGAAGACAGAAAGCTTGAAGTAATCATTGCCGGAGCCGGCGGGGCCGCCCATTTGCCCGGCATGACTGCCGCCAAAACGGCACTGCCGGTGTTGGGTGTACCCGTGCAATCACAAGCCCTGAACGGCATGGATTCTCTCCTGTCCATCGTGCAAATGCCCGCTGGCATCCCAGTCGGCACATTGGCCATTGGCAAAGCGGGAGCCATTAATGCCGCCCTGCTGGCAGCGGCCATTGTTGCCAACAAACACGCCCAATTCAAACCCGCCTTAGCCGATTATCGCCAACAGCAAACCAATAAGGTGCTGGCCCATGCCGACCCGCGTTTGCCACCACCTAACGAGGTGGTCAGATGATTGTCGGTATCCTCGGTGCCGGGCAGCTCGCCCGTATGATCGCCTTGGCGGGTCACCCGCTAGGCGTGGAATTCATTTTTCTTGACCCTGCCGCTGATGCCTGTGCCCACCCTGTGGGCGAACTGCTCCAAGGTGCTTACAACGACCCGCTGCAATTGGAGAAATTGGCGCAACGTGCCGACGTGGTGACTTACGAATTTGAAAACGTACCCGCCGAAGTGGCAGATTACCTGACCACACACACCCAAGTGCATCCTTCGCCACAAGCCTTGGCGGTTGCCCAAGACCGTCTGCATGAAAAAAACTTTTTTAACCGCATTGGCATCCCTACCCCTGCCTTTCAAGCAGTGGACAGCCTACAAGCCTTACAGACCGCCATGCCCATCATAGGCTACCCCGCCATATTAAAAAGCCGTACCCAAGGTTACGACGGTAAAGGCCAATCGGTGTTACATTGCGACGCGGACTTGCCCGCCGCCTGGCAGCTTTTACAGGGAGTGCCGGCCATTGTCGAAGGCTTTGTGCCGTTCAACCGCGAAGTCTCCATCATTGGCGTACGTAACCCGGCAGGCGAAATCATCTTTTATCCGCTATCCGAAAACCAGCACCGTGGCGGCATCTTGCGGGTGTCACAATGCCGTGCGGGCGATGCCTTGCAGACACAAGCGGAAGACTATGCCCGCCGTTTGCTCACTGAACTGGATTATGTAGGCGTGCTGGCATTGGAACTGTTTGACGTTGACGGTCAATTGATCGCCAACGAGTTCGCTCCGCGCGTACACAACTCCGGCCATTGGACTATAGAGGGCGCACAAACCAGCCAGTTTGAAAACCACTTACGCGCCATCCTCAACCTGCCGCTCGGTGCCACCCAACCGGTCGGACATGCCGCCATGGTCAACTTCATTGGCGGCCTGCCGCAAACCGAACAAATCCTGGCCATGCCTGATGCCCATTTGCATTTATACGGCAAGTCTCCGCGCAAAGGGCGAAAGGTCGGCCATGCCACGCTACGCACCGACACCGCCGGACAACTCGTAGAACCGTTGGCGCGATTGGCAGCACTTGCCGAACAAGTTGATGATTCCTGAAGCCTAACGGGCAAAGTTGGCTGAGCTAAACCGAAGCAAACACAGCCACAAACAGCAAGCCACTAATGGATATGCACTTCACGGTTCTTAACCGTGTCGCTCCTGCGTAATATATATCCGTCGGCTTGCTTGCCGCTTATGCGCGTGCCATCAGCGTTAAGCTGTATCAACGTGCCTTCATTATCAATATGATAGTGGCGCACCACAGTTCCGCCTTTACGCGGGTTTAAAGTAACTATTTTTTTGTCTTCATCCCAAATATATTTGCCCTTTTCATAATATTCTTTGGAAGAATCACGGGCCGGTTGGGTGACCAGCAAATAATTGTCATTTTGCTTTAAGGAAAGCGTGTTTTTAATGCCATTGCAATCATCGCACGGCAAAAAGCCGTAAAAAACACCGTGAAACTCCAAGCTTTTGTCAACTGGCGCACTTTGCCCAATATGGGCTTCATGTTCCGAGTGTTCCCCCAGCTGCGGGCGGTTCAATTGCTCGCGCGCGCGCAAAACCCGTTCTTGGATTTGCATATCAGACTCTGCCATAACGGGGCTAAAGGCAGAAATCAAGGCCCCGAATGCAATTAAAGCAAGGCATTGACGGGCTGGTTGGTAAAATAATGGCATATAAAATCCTCCTGTGCAGGCATGATGAGCTTATTGTTATATCAGAAAAATCGCTTTATCAAAGCTTACCAGCAATTTTTTACCCACCGCTGGCATTCCCCTATACTACGTTAATCGGTCGGTGCTGTGAATGCCTAACCATTAATGCGTAAATATAGCCGATGCGTTTGCCCTATTGCCTTTGTTCCAAATCGAAGTAAGCTTAATGGCACAAATAACCACTAAAATGAAATCAATCATGAAATTATCACATCTAATCAGCTTAATTTTATTGGCTTCATCCAGCCAACTATGGGCTTACGGCAGCGACAGCAGCAGCAAAGCCTGCGAAAAACCCAAATTTAGCCATTTTGAGCCTGCCAACAACAGTGCCGTAGCCCCTCATGCCACCTTTAGTTTTATTGCTTCGCAACAAACGCTTCCGGACAGCTTGCAGGTGACGGTTAAAGGGCAGCCTATTGACGTGACCGTCACTGCTAAAAACCAAGTGTTTTATGTGCAGGGGCAACTGCCCGATAGCCTTAAAAATGAATTTGTCCGCATTAATATAGCCGCAGACAGCCCGCATAAATGCAGGGGAACGGATGGCTGGTTATTGAAAATTGATTAGAACAAGATAGCTTAGATGGCGCAAAGCAGAATCCGAGGCTTGGTGACACAGCTAATTTTTATATTTTTTAAAAACTTAGCCTGTGATGCACCCCCCCGCTATTCTGGCCAGCTCAAGCGCGATGTGCAACAATCTCAAAAGCGGGGCAAAGATATGGACACGCTCAAGAGGTTATTGCATTTGCTCATCGAGGTAAGAGCCCATGCGAATGAATGTGCAACCACAGGTTTTTTGGTGGCGGGCCACTTTCCTCAATGCTTAGGTTGAATTGCGTAGATTAAATGGCAACACTGCTTTGCGGCACATCCGCATAGTGGCTACCGTGTATCACATCAAAACCGGTGCTGCGCGCCACCGCCGCCGCCTGTTGCTGGTCGTCTTGTTTTAAAATGCTTTGGGCGCCAATGGCTGTAACTAAGGTCTTCAATTGTTGCAGCCTATCCAGCAGTAACGGATGACGCAACAAGTCCACATCGCCACCGGCAAAGCAAACATAATTAGGCGACAATTGCGCGATAAAATCAAAAAACTCGTTATTTTGAGCCTCGGCATCAAATTGTAATGCGATTTGATAGCCACGTTTACGGTAATTGCTGAGTCCGTTGTTTAATTCTTCATAATAGCTTGCATATTGGTTGCTCAACGAGGTTAATATGACTATGTTTTTGGTCGCCAATCCGCAACGTTCGATAACATCTTCAAAATAAGCGCCATGATCTTTCTTGATGCCCAAAATATGGCGCGGGTCGACTTCTAAAAAGACGCTGCCCTGCAAATGCACAACCGGCAAATAGTTCATCAAATGTACTGTACGGCATAACCGGTCAAAATTGATGATGGACTCGCTGACTGCCGCGTTTCTGTCTGAACGCAATAGGTTTTCCACTTCATCGCTATATAAGCGTTTAGTTTCATAAGTAGAAACATTGTTCTGGGCTTTATGTCCCACTATTGTCTGTAAGTTTTCAGCTAAGGTCAGGGGGGTGAACAAGCTGCTGATACGGATAGGGCCAAAAATGCCACTGACCAAATCCCCTTCTAATACAAATGGACGGAAAGTGGTGCGGTGCTGGGTGGTAAATGAATCATTGAAATGATCAACTAATGGTTGTAAGTACATAAACTGTTCCTTATCGCTATTGGAAATTGGAAAAAGGCGTTGCTGATCAGCCATTGCCGTTTAAGGCTGGCTTGATTATTTGCGATAATTTAACGGATAGTGGTTATTTAATAAAATGATATATTTAGAACTTATAATCTAATTATTTGATATAATCTATCACTATTAACACTGTATCGGTGTTCTATAGCCCATTTTTCCTGCCAAAACCACTATGAACCTTAGCCAACTTGAACTGCTGCGTATTTTGCAAGAATCCGACTTTAACCTGTCAAAAGCGGCAGAAAAAATGCATATTGTGCAATCCGCTGTTAGCCGACAATTGCAGATGTTGGAACGTGAGTTGGGGTCGCCACTATTTGAAAGGAAAGGCAAAAAACTGCTGGGCATGACCCCCCTAGGGGACAGGATTATGGAAGAAGTGGCGGTTATCCATTGCGCCAAAAAAAATATCCAGACTTTGGCCTTAGACTTTCTGGATTGTAACCAGGGCGTGTTGCATGTTGCCACCACACATACCCAGGCCAAATATTTCCTGCCCGTGCCCATCCATCGTTTTAAGGAAAAATACCCAGGGGTAAAAATTTATATGGTGCAGGCGTCGCCGGAACAACTGATAGACCAGCTCCATAGCCGAAAAGCGGATTTCGCCATCTGTACGGAAAAAGTCGATGAAGATGCCAATCTAGTGGTCAAAAATTGCTATGAATGGGGCCACGCTGCCATCATGCCAAAAGACCATCCGTTATGCGAAGGGGATATTACCCTTGAACGTTTGGCCAGCTACCCTATCCTGACTTATAACTTGGGTTTTACTGGCCGTTCGAATATTGAGAACGCTTTTAATCAGGTCGGCTTATCCATTGACATTACCCTAGCCGCCACCGATACCGATGTGATTAAAACCTATGTGCGTTGGGGCATGGGTGTGGGCTTGATTGCCAGTATGGCTTATGACCCGCTGGTGGAAACCGATTTGGAGATAAGGGACTTGTCACACCTGATCAGCCGTTCTGTCACTAAAGTGGCTTATCTGAAAAACCATTATCTGCCGCAATACAGCCAGCATTTTATTGATGGGCTGTTGCTGGCAGCGCAAGAGATGCAGGCTTAAGCAGGTAAATGTAATTTCCTTTGAGCAATATCGCAACATTCCAATAAAAAGTTACTTAAAAACTTGCCCGCCCCGACAAAACCGTTATAATAAGGTTACTTTTTAATAATCGGTAATCTAATGTCCAAGAAAAAAGAGAAGCGAGGCCGAAAGGCTTTACCGCCGGAGGCAAAAAAACCGCCTCAACCGACGGTAAAAATTAATGAAGCGCTCTACCCTTTTGTCAAATTGCTTAAGCAGGAATTTAAAGCAAAACGGGTGGATGCCGAAAAACTAGCGGCATTATCAGCACTCTTGAGCAATGAATTTAATGAACCGACGACTAAAAAGCCAACTGATGACGGTGCAGATGATACAGCCGGACTTAAGGGGGAAGCTTTAACGATTCCCTGATTGCCCGGCCATCATCGGCATTGAAAACCTTTAGCATTAGGAGATGATGGCGATGAAAAGGATGAATACAAAACTGGGCATGACCGAAGAAGTGCTTTATGGCATTTTCGGACTGATTGTAGTGGCTATTATGTTCTTTACGGTTTTCTGGGGGAACATCCACTTGTAACAGCAAGCCATGACGGTAAGCGTTATGGGCGAATTCGTTACCAATTGTAATGGAGTAAAAGGAGTATGGCATGTGTGCGATTAGCACAGCGTTGCGCGCATGTCTAAACTATCCAATCCATTTCTAGCAATACGGGGGCTGGCGCAATAAGCTTTTGTTATCAACAATAAGCCTTTTGCGGTTATTTTGATGGTCTGGCGACGGCACATCTTGTGCCGCAAGCAAAGTATCGGGGGCTATGAACCGATAGCCTTTGTGCAGGCAATAGTCTAGCCATTTCTGCAAAAAATAATTCAGCCGCCATTTATAAATCATTATTTCGTGGCTGCGACCAGCATCTTTGTATACCGCCGACACTTCGGCGCGGTCTTGGTCACTTAACACCTCGGCCAATTGCACGTCCAAATAAACCCTAATTTTTAAGCCGGGCTGTTGCAAGTCTTCTGCCTGTTGCCCGAAACACTGGCTTAATTCAATCGTCAGTGTATAAACACTGCGCTCAAGCACGGCAACATGCAAGCCACTCGCCTGCACTGCCATATTGGCCGCCGAATGCTTAAAGGCAGGTAAGGCCGGGATTAGCGTGAGCAGTTTTTGGTAATTGGAGGCGCAAATTTGTTCAAGGCACAGCGAGGTGTTGACCGGGTTTAGATGGCTCATGGCATCGGCTAATCTTCTTGGTAACAAGCGTAGGCGCTGGCTGTTTCCCATAAGGTCACTGCCGCCACATTAAAGTTGGCTTGTTTGAGATGCTGGAAGATCATTTTGCTCAACACTTCAGCAGTAGGATGCTCTTCCAATGCCATAAACCGCTCATTATTGGCAACTAGCATTGGGATGATCGGATCATCTTTATGCAGTAAGAAATTATGGTCGAGCTGTTGATCAATATAGGCTTCCACACAGTCACGAATATCGGCAAAATCACACACCATGCCATTGGCGTTTAGCTGCGCTTGCCGGATAGCTATGCTGGCCTTAACGCTATGACCGTGCAAATGGCGGCATTTTCCGGCATGGTTCATCAGACGATGGCCATAGCAAAAATAAACTTCTTTGGTGATGGTGTACATGTTGATTAAGTGCTATCGGCTAAATGGGCAGTGTACTATAAAAATACCGACTGCGGAGACCGGATGTTGTGGTCCGGACTTGCCGATAATAGATCCTAAGGAATTTGATGGCCAAAGAGAAGGCAATCAGGCTCAAGATGGGGATTATCGAGGACTGGCGGTTGTGATGGCTTGGGCGGCCAGTGTTACCAGCCGCCTGACATGCCAAAAACGCTCAATGTGATCAGGGCATTAACCGGGTTCTTTGATATTTGCCTCTGTCAAATTGACATCGTTGCCCAGCGGGGTGATCTTAACCGGTGCCGTGCCTTGGATACCCAGTTCTTGGGCGGCTGAATAAGACAAATCCAATGCCCGATGATTGGAGGCTGGGCCACGGTCATTGATCCGTACAATAACGCTACGGTTATTTCTAAGATTAGTGACTTGTGCGTAAGAGGACAGTGGCAAAGTACGGCTGGCGGCGGTCATGGCATACATGTCATAACGCTCACCATTGGCGGTGCGTTTGCCATGGAATTTAGCACCATACCATGATACTATCAATGGTTTGTCCTGATTGTCACCGTTGTCCACATAGTGGTAACGGCTTTTGTGATGATGCCTGGCATGGTGATGCCGGACATGATGGTGCTTTGAATGATGGTGTTTGCTGCCGTGACGTTTGGACGTATCGGCACTTGCTGTTGGAGCGGTGACATAACTGCCTATTGCAACGATGACGGATGCCAGTATCAGTTTGTTCATAATTTAATTACCTGTTCTGTTTAAATCAATTGGCTATAAAGTCGCTATAGCCATGCAGCCGATTGCCTTTGTTACTGAAGCGGGCATCGGTTTTACACTTTCCTGATTGTTCCCAAACAAGACGTTTTGGTCGGGGGTACGTAGAGGTTATGAGTTGCATTTTTTTAACTTCAGGGTCATTGTGCTGGTCGAATCTTAAATCAAGCTTAAATAGCTTTTTTGTAACAACAAGAAAAATAACAAAATCTTATTTTTTAGCCGGTCAGTTTTTAACAAAGCCTTAAAAATCTGTTGGCAACCACACGTTTGGCAGTAGGGGACAAGGCTAATCGGCGATATAATCAGCATCCTTAGAGTGATGAAAAAATTATGACCATGAACACACAATGGCAAGCCTTTTTGACTGAGCAACACGCGTTTCTTGATGAAAATGTAGGCGAACAGGTGGGCAACTTAGTCCCGCCTGCGGTTTGTGCCATCCCGCATTTGGCGGTGTTAAGCATCGCCGGTAATGATGCCGCCCGTTTTTTGCAAGGCCAAATAACCTGCAATATCCACGACACCGGCATCAACAAAAGCTGTTTTGGCGCTATCTGCACGCCAAAGGGACGGGCCATTGCAGTATTTGTTTTAGTACACCAAGCCGAACAATTTTTGCTGGTAATGCCCCGCACACAACTGGCTACGGTTAAAAACCATTTACAAAAATATGTACTGCGGGCTCATGTCAGCTTGACAGACCGCTCGGATAGCTTATGTTTGCTGGGCCAATGGCCCGGCAACCCGGCACCC
Source organism: uncultured Methylococcaceae bacterium (assembly GCA_903927955.1). GTDB lineage: Bacteria > Pseudomonadota > Gammaproteobacteria > Methylococcales > Methylomonadaceae > Methylovulum. The sequence goes on from CAIYOW010000044.1 coordinate 13,627, forward strand.
ACGCCATTATTGCTGACCACGCCGATTGACAACGGCGTGAGCATTGCTTTGGCAAACCGTGAACTGGTGATTGCACCTTTTGAGCAGGCAACAGCCTTTTGGCTGGCACTGACTGGGCAAGGCTTTAAGGTCGCGCATCCGGCGTGGTGGCGCAATGCTGACATAAAGGCTGGCATACCTTGGCTGTGTCCTATGACTGCCGAGCAATATATCCCGCAAATGCTCAATCTTGACCAGATTGGTGGTATCAGCTTCAACAAAGGCTGTTACACCGGGCAGGAGATTATTGCCCGCACCCATTTTTTAGGCCATGCCAAACGGGCTTTGTTTGTAGGCAGCTGTTCCGCCTTACAGGCACCCGCCCCCCAGAGTGACATTGTTAATGCCGCTACCCAGGAAACCATAGGCCATGTGTTGACCGCACAATGCCTGCATGACACTTGCCAAGTAATGATGGTGTTGCAACAACCTGAATCCGGTGTTTTCCAGGCCGCCCTACCCGATGCCACCCCCCTTTCTTTTACTGCCATCAATTATGATTGACACCCAAGCTGTTTTACGTTTCCGCCGCTTAGGCACACTGACTATTTGCGCGGTTTATATTGTCATTTTAGCGGGTGGCATTGTCCGTGCTTCTGGTGCGGGCATGGGCTGCCCGGATTGGCCCACTTGTTTCGGGCAGTGGATACCGCCCACGGATGAGGCGCAATTGCCGCCCAATTACCATGAGATTTATGCGCTGCGCGGTTATCAAAACACCCAGTTCAACCCCGTAAAAACATGGACGGAGTACGCTAACCGGCTGGTTGGTGTGACTATTGGGTTTTTGATTTTTTTGACCGCGTGGTCGTCACGCATTTTTTTAAAAGGTGACAAACCGATTTTTTATCTGGCCTTGACGAGCTTTTTTTTGGTGGGTTTTCAGGGCTGGTTAGGCTCAACCGTGGTTGCCAGCAATCTGAAGCCGTTAATGATCACCACCCACATGCTGGTGGCTTTGTTGATTGTCGCGCTGCTGATTTATACCATTGCCCGTTCCCAATGCGCCGCGTTACGGCAACTGGATGCTAGCCAATTGCCAAAAAAATTCAAGACGGTGTTGATGGTGGCTATGGCGATGACGTTGCTGCAAGTGGCGATGGGCACGCAAGTGCGTGAGGCGGTGGACACGCTGGCCAATGGGCAAGCGGCTCTGGAGCGGCAATATTGGCGGGAAAGCTTTCCGGTGATTTTTTATGTCCACCGGTCATTTTCTTCGTTAATTCTGTTCACCCATGTATGGCTGGTGTGGCAGCTGTATCAGTTTGTGCCCAAAAACGGCTTATTGTTCCGCACCGGCTTGGCTTTGGCTGGCCTGGTGGTCAGTGCTATTCTGGCAGGGGTCAGTTTGGACCGGTTAGGGATGCCGCCCATTGCCCAACCTATTCACTTACTAATGGCCAGTTTGATTTTTGGCGTGCAGTTCTTTTTGTTTATTTGTGTCAATTATGCCGTCCAGCAATGGCAGGGTAAAGCGCAAGACTACGGCTAAGAACAATAAGCCAGCGTTATTGGCTTCCTTCAATTGATTGCTTAAGCTTGGGCCTGAGATTGACAACACTGACCCCAAGCTCACTGTCTTGGTCAAGAAGCCTGATGTCTTGTACCGAAAGCCCGACCGCCAGATCAGCAAGCTGAGGACTGGCTATCCATTGGTTAGGCGCTTTTTTCAAAGAGACAAAAATAAGCGATTTAATGCCCTGTTGATAACAGAGATCGACAGCCCTAACAAAATCTTGTTCACTTTTAGGCACAATCATTATCTTGCTATCAGCTAATGTGGTCAGTAAATTAGTTACATTCTCCACCACGACATACTTTTCTGGTAGATTTAATATGGCTTCTACTGCTGGGTAATAGCGATGTGCATAATTTCGTTGCAGGGTATGGACACCAAAGATGCTGTTATATTCAAAACTAAGGCATAATGTCATTAGCAGCAAGTAAATAGCTGTTTTTTTTCGCTTATGCCCAGCAATATAGATTGCCTCAACAATAAACCCCAATGCCATGACCGTCCAGGGCAGCAATACCAGAAGGTATCTTGATCCCCACTGATCGCCACCTGTATTAGGGACAATCAATGCTATGCCGGGTATTACCACCATCATTGCCAGCAAACAAACCAATAACTCCTTCTTGTGAACATAGTGAGTGCTTAGTGCTAGTGGAGCCATTATTAATATAAAAATATTAAATAAACCACTCTTAACGAAGTCGATTTCTAACGTGGCGAAACGGGACAGCACTTCTTTTATAAAAATAGAAAAATTTACGTCCTGATTAACAACTTGGTCTGAATGCAGACCAAGTATCGAGCCATAAAGCTGTAAATTTATAATAAAGAAAACCGCCACCAAACCCAAAAAACCCGAAGCAAATAAAGCAATTTCTTTAATTTTACTTTTTTTAAAACCAGCAAGGCTAATGATAACAATGCCCAGCGTCATCACCAGCACTTCGGGGCGAAAAAATACGCCTATGCCACTGACAGCCCCGAAAACCAAATAGTGGCGTCGGGCAACAGTCGGGTGGTTTTTAAACAGCAAACACAGTGACATTGACGCACACAACACCGCTGGGGCATGCTCCCAGAACATAGCACCATAGAGTGTCAACGGACTGCAGAAAATAATGGCCAATAGCATCACGCTAATGGTTATGGCATTTAATCGCAACTCACGCGCACAATATATCAACCACAACCAGAGTAGCGGCATACTCAGGGCAGGAAGGACATAAAGGCCGCGCCAATCGAGCAATGCGAAAAATGGCGCAGTCAGTAATGAAAAATAAACAGGAAACGACATAATGTGTTTGCCTGAGAAATCATAGACAAAAGGGACATCGAACGGGTAAAAACCATGATTCCAAAACTTGGCTGCCTCTGCGGCAAATGGAAGACCCAGCGTCATAGACAAGTTCCCAGTTGCAAATTGCTTTACCATGAGATATTTAATACCACCATCAACAGTAAAAAAAAGAGCCCCATTTAAAAAACTAAGCAGATAAGTAATAAATACTACGCCAAGCAGAAAAATTACTATAGGTTTAAGCGAGAATGTAATGTTCATGGGTAATGTTTGAATTGATTTTGTTTTTATCTGAAAAAAAATCGTATGCTTTATATGCCAAAGCCATTAGCGCCCTGACCCATTAGACTTAATGTTTTTTTCAACTACGGCCTAACAGCCGTTGAACCCATTATACACAACCTAATTTTAACTTAAGCCTCTCGGAAACAACCAAGCCTTTGATGGCATAGCTATTAGAATTTGTCTAGTCGTTTAATGTTTGCCGGAAAGTAGCCCAAAACTTAAGGCAACCCTGCTACAAGCCAGCTGCATAGTCGCATTAATAACTGAATGGATTGTTCTGTGTGGATTGCATTTTTAGAATGATTACAATAGACTGCTAGTTTTACGACGCTAGCATCAACTGCTGGATGCCTTCCTTTACATATCTTCCTGTTAGACCCACAACCAAACGATGGCAAAATTAAACAAATTCAATTCCGCCCATAGCGGATTGGGCGGTTTCCTGAACAGCATACAAACACTTTTCGTGGGGGCATTGCGGGTTTGGTCAATACCTATTGTGCTGATGCTCAGCATTGCATCTGGCTTCACCACTTACTACGGTCTGTCTTTTTTCATCACGCCTTGGATTGGCTTGGTCATCACGATTGCCATCCAATCAATCATCGTTATCTGCTCACTGGAAATAGCGGGTATGCATTGGCAAGCCAACCGTTTCCGCTATTTGAGCGTGGTGGTTTCTTTGCTGGTGGCCATTTCTGCATCGATCACTTTTTCTTATTTTAAATTTTATGAGGTGTCTGAAAGCGATACCTTGCAGATTAACCGGATCAACGAAACCCGCGCCAGCATCAATGATTATTTGGGGCAATTGCTTGCCGTAAAAAGCACCCTGCTCAAGACACAAGCCGCCGAACTGAATAAGGCCAGGATTGACATGGGGCAGGCTTATTTTGGCACCCATGCGGAAGTGCCTCCAGCTTTAAAAAATGTCGTCGGTGAAGGCCCGTTTTGGAAGCACTACAATGAACGCTACCAAGACAAAAAAGAACAATTCGCGCAAATGGAAAATGAATTTAAAAAATTGGATGCCAGTATCCAAGCTTTGCATAGTAATCTGAACCAATTGGAACTGAACCCCGAAGTCCAGTACCGCCAGATTATTGACAATTTGCAAACCGTGGAGATGCAATTCAACCACGTGGCAACCAATGCGGGCCTCAAGGTGCCACAACCGTTATTTTTAATGACCTATGCCCAATTTTCACAAGGCGTGACCCCGTCATTTGCAATGTGGCGCAATTTTTCTTTGTTCGCTTTTTTGTGTGCCGCCATGGTCGATTTTTTTACTTTTTTGCTGTCATACCGTTTGGAATCGACTGCACCCGGGCCATTAAGCGAGGAAGAGCAAGAACTGGCCTTTGAATGCCTGCGACAATTTTCTGACTATAAGATCAACCAAAACGACGAACTGGAAATTATTATTGAGAAGACCGACTTGGAACGTGCCCGACGCTATTCCGACTGGTCGCGTATGTTTGCCGTTGGGTTTTTGTTGAGCCGTGGTTTCCTAAGAAAAATTGACAAGCGCACTGTAGCTTTTGCTCCTAACCTCTACCCGCTGATAGCGCAAAAAATGAGTGCCAAAATCCGTGCCTTTAAATATGCATCAACCGCTCGGAATGAACTTAAATAAGGGCTAACTTATGGACAACGCAAGCTACACAATAGAAAACTGGCTCAGTATATTAGATGGCACGTCGGATAAGGGCGTTGACATCTGGGACCCAGGATTTGATGGGGATCGCTGCCTAGTGGTTGCCAAACTTGGGCCATTTACCCGAAAATTTGCCCGCCCCCCCACGTTTGTGGCCTCTTTTTGGCATCGCGTTTATCCTTTGCCCGTAGAAAATTGGCAAATCAGTTTTGCAACGCCGCTTTATGGTGGCCTTTGTAACCTGACCACCCGTCTGGACATCTTGTTCCAACCCACTACCGACTTCGCCAAGCGCACAATTGAAGCCGCCCCAAACTTTAACGACTACATCAAAAGCAATTACTACGGCTTACTGTTGGACAGTGTCAGTGCGGAGTTGTGTAAACTGGATAATGATCACGCGTGGTTGGACAACGGATTGAACCCTATTGAGCGTGAAATTGCCACTGCCATTAATGAAATCATGATGATACGCGGTATCCAGTGCCGCGCCCGCTGTTTGCTAAGCCCTATTTTTGCATTGCCGGACGAACCGTTGGCAAGCGATGACAGCTTTACCCACGCCGATGTGTATATGCATGTGACCCAGAAGCGCTTTGCATTCCGCCAACAGAAAGAAGAGGAAGAGCTTAAGCAACAAGCGTTGTTGGAACATTTGCGGGTTGAACACCAACAAGCCATGCTGGAAGTGATTAACAAGGAAGATGAGCTGGAACGCAAAAAACAGGCCTTGGAAGCCGAAGCAGCCATGCGGCAACTGGAAGAGAAAAGATTGCAACGACTGGAACGCAACGCATTGCAACTTAGCATCCATGAAGACCAAGTGAACCAAAAATTGCAGCAGAAAAGCTATGAGTTCACAAAAGAAGCGCAACTGCTTAAAAAACAGCAAAGCTTGGAACATCGGGTGCAATTAGAAATACAAGCTGATCAAGTGGCGCATGATCTGTTGATGAAAAAAAAGCAACGCGAAAATGAGCTGCTCTGTTTTGAACAAAACCGCCTGCAATTGTTGCAAGCCAAAGATCATGAAGAACAGGTCAGGCAAATTGAAATTCAAACCCGGTTAAAAAAACAAGAGATTGTGCAAACCGAACAATTCAAATTAACCGAGCGGTTGGAAGCCAAAAAACTTAACCACGAGGCGCGGCTTAACGAAATGCAAATTCAGGCCGAGTTGAAAATGCTGGAGATGCGTGCTGAAGCAACCCAAAATAAAGATAGCTTCTTACGCAAAGAAATTGAATGGTTGGTGTTGGACAAACGACGTGCAGAATTGACGCGGGCAATCAGAGCCGCTAACCAAGATGCCCCAATACCCGATGAGGCTGACCCTAAACCGCCACTTTAACAGGCATAATCAAGCTGATTACTAGCTTGCCCCCTTTGTTTCAATTTTTCGGACAACTTATGAGCTTTTCTTGCCTTACCGCCCTATCCCCTATCGACGGTCGCTATGCCGATAAAGTTGCGGCACTACGTCCGGTGTTTAGCGAATATGGGCTGATCCGTTACCGCGTGGAGGTTGAAGTGCGCTGGCTGCAAGCCTTGGCGGCGCATCCCGCTATTGTCGAAGTTGCGCCGTTCAGTGATGCCACTTGTGCATTGCTTGATAACATCATCAGCCAATTTTCTGAAGCGGATGCCCTGCGCGTTAAGGCCATTGAAAAAACCACCAATCACGATGTCAAAGCGGTTGAGTATCTGCTAAAAGAAAAAATCCACGGTTGTCAGGAGCTGGAACAGGTTAGCGAATTTATCCATTTTGCCTGTACCTCTGAGGATATCAACAATTTGTCTTACGCCCTCATGCTAAAGGCAGGGCGTAGCATTATAAGCGGACAAATGCAGGACTGTATTGCCGCCATTACCCGCTTGGCGCATGACAATGCCGCACAACCCATGCTTTCACGCACCCATGGCCAATCGGCAACCCCCACTTCCGTGGGCAAAGAATTTGCCAATGTTGCGGCACGCTTGCAACGTCAGTTGGAGCAATTGCAAACTGTTAGCCTGCAAGGAAAAATAAACGGCGCGGTCGGCAATTACAACGCCCATGCGGTGGCTTATCCTGATGTGGATTGGCCGGTATTTGCACAAAACTTTGTTGAATCCTTGGGCTTAGCGTTTAATGCCTACACCATACAAATTGAACCCCACGATTATATTGCCGAGCTTTTCCATACCCTTGCACGGTTCAATACCATATTGTTGGATTTTGACCGCGACGTATGGGGTTATATTTCCCTAGGTTATTTCAAACAAAAAACCATTGCCGGGGAAGTCGGCTCGTCCACCATGCCGCACAAGATCAACCCGATTGATTTTGAAAATTCAGAAGGCAATTTAGGTATCGCCAACGCGCTGTTTGCATTTTTGGCAGAAAAATTGCCCGTTTCACGTTGGCAACGCGACCTGACCGATTCCACTGTGCTACGCAACATGGGGGTGGGCATTGCCCATACCAGCATTGCCATCCAAGCGACGCTAAAAGGCTTGTCCAAATTGCAATTGAATGTGGAAGCGATAGAAGCGGACTTAAACGCCAACTGGGAAGTCTTGGCAGAACCTATCCAAACAGTGATGCGCCGTTATGGCATTGAAAAACCCTATGAAAAACTAAAAGAGCTGACCCGTGGCCAGCGTATCACCGCTGAGCAAATGCAGGTGTTCATCAACACCTTGGACATTCCCGAAGATGCCAAAGCCAGGTTGCAGGCACTAACCCCGCGCCAATACACGGGTTATGCCGAACAACTGGCTAAGCAGCTTTGATTTAGTCTTATAGATGCCGGAATATTGCATCAATGCTTAAAATAACCTAAAAATTATTATGCTAACTATCCTCGCCAAACTGCCCAGCCATTTTGTAATCGGCACATATCCAATGGTTGTCCATTACAAAAAAAACATCGCGCTGGCTTTGATTGTTTTTTTGCCTTTGTTGCTGATGTTGCTACAGGGGCTTAAGCTCTCAAGTGGCGTGTTCAGCTACACGCTGGATGACCCCTATATCCATCTGGCATTAGCCAAAAATATCGGGTTGGGCAATTATGGCATTAACCTGACAGAGCCTTCCGCCCCCTCCTCCAGCATTTTATGGCCATTTTTATTGGCCCCGTTCTCCTACTTTAGCCGTTATTTTGAACTTATACCCCTAGTGATCAATGCCTGCTGTTTGGCTTTATTGGCTGGGGTGATTGACAGGATATTTGCCGACCTCGGGCTGGCTGTCCGTTTGACTGTAACCGCAATGATATTGCTGTCATTAAATGCTTACGGACTGGTGTTCACCGGTATGGAGCATAGTTTGCAACTGTTGCTGGTGGCGCTTATCCTGCTACCGGTACTGGACAATACAAGGCATGATAAAGGCAACTATAAAACACCTAGCCACGCGTTATTGGCACTGATTTTACTGCCTTTGGTGCGTTATGAAGGGTTGGCCATCTCGCTACCCATGATTGCTTATACCTTCACAAAAGGTGAGCGGTCAAAAGCCCTGTTAGCTTTTGGCATCATTGCCGTATCAATGATCGGCTTCTCGCTATTTGTGGATAAGCACGGATTGGGTTTTTTGCCCGCATCAGTTTTGGCAAAGTCTTCACATGGCGGGCTAGATTCGACCATCGATAACCTTGAATACAACGTTTTGCAATATGGTTTTTTATGGCTTCCATTAACGCTTGTTGCCACTAAATTTTGGCAGAAAGACCGTGCACTTAGCTTAGTTATTTTGGTTTCAGCCATACTGCATTTTTTGTTTGGCAAATACGGTTGGTTTGAACGTTATGCCAATTACTATTTATTGTTTGCCGT